>CAZLYJ010000001.1:0-38021 GCA_964563845.1 uncultured Candidatus Saccharibacteria bacterium
TTAAAGATTGATAATGCTTGGTATCTGTTCGGCCTTTGATTATCAGATCGTCAATGGCGGAATTAACCGCGTCCAGCTTTTTTTTCAATTCATTCTCTTTTTTTTGTTTTGGAGATTTTAAAATATACATAGTTTTTTTTGTTTTTAGTTTTTAATTTAACAATGAATGATAATTAAATTTCTCAAAACAATTTTCGCAAATATCTCTGACTTCTTCATTGCTTTTCATTTTATTCCCGACGCAACCGGCGATTATGCAGTCAAAGCAGAAATTATTTTCACATTCTTTGCATTTAGCCATTGGATTGCGATAAGTTTGTTTGGACTTGCACCTAAAACAAGTTTTTTTATTTTTTTTCAATCCCTCCCACCACGATGCCCTTTTTTCGCTTTGCGGGGTGGCCGAAATAAGGTTTTCTGTCATAAGTGGCGTATACGTATTTTAAGTTTTTTATCTTTTAGCTAATCTTAGCCTTTTGCGATGAATAGGCTATCCGAGGGTTCGTTGAGAGCAAATCGCGCCTTAACCTGTATATGCGATTTGTTCCTTCGTTATCCACAGGTAGCTTTAACATCGTGCTATCAGTATAGCATACTGCTGGCAGAATACAAGCCCTATATTATCGGGCTTTTTTGGCCTTTCCTGACTTATCCACAGCCTTATTTGTCCTTTTGGCCTCGCCGGACAATATACCCATTCGCACGAAATGCGCCTTGCCGTACTTTTTCTGGACGGCCTTGCCGCCCATTCTCGCCACCTCATTGATTGTTTGCATATAGTTTTTTGTTTTTAAAATAATAACTGCTAACAGTTTAGCTTTTATTTTTTATTTTGTCAAACTCCCGCCTTTCTATGAACCGGCGCAACCGACAAATAATATTTTGCGGAACCCATTTTATTTTGAATAATATCCAAAAAAGTTTTTTGGTCATAATTGTTTTATGCAATGATCGCATTCAGGGTGTATTTTCGGAAGCAAATGGCGGGCGTGCGGATTCGATTTGTTTTCTTCACGGAGACAATCTTTAATATTTTTATCAATATCGTTTATCGCTTCGTTGTTATTTTCCAAGTCGACAGTTTTTTTTGCTTTTTTCAGTTCGGCAAAACATTCTTGCAATTCAATTTTCAGTATTGCTTTTTGCCAGCGTGAATATTTTTTCAGGCAAGGCGGGCAAGTACAATTATTCTCATAGCCAATATGTCTCATAGTTGTTTTGTGAAATCAAGTTCTTTTAAATTCACTTCTTTTTTAGTTGCGGTTTCAATCGCTTTGCTTTGTTCTTCATTCATTTCAGAAGTTTCCCGCGTTTGAAAATCGTGCAAAGTAAAAATACTGCCCATATGCCCCCATTCGTGGCGATTTTTAATCAACTTGACATTCCCTTTGCCTTGTTCCCGATCAATAAGCGAAACAACCGCCGCCCAATCCGATAAGTCGCCGATTGATTTTGAATCTTTAATGTCCATAATGTCCGGATCGCCGGAGTTTTTCCGAGTATGAGCTGTAAGCATTAGGGCGATATTATGTTTTATGGTGATTGTTTTTAAAGTTTGAATGCAAAAACGAGTGGAAATATCCAAATTGGAAGAAAATAAAAGCGGAACGATAAAATCCAAATTATCCAGAAAAATAACTTTGGCGTTAAATTTGATTTTCGCTTCCACGATCCGATCTTCTAGCCACTTCAAGTTTTTGTGCGTGTATTGAGCGGGCATACAAAGTAAGTGCGTTTTTTGGGGAAATTGCGGAAAACGGCGAACGACCTGAATATTACCCATCTCAAAAGAGAAATAACAAGTTTCAATTCCTTGCTCGCTTAGATTAACCGCTAGGGCAATCCCAAAAGTGGTTTTGCCATTATTAGTATTGCCCGTTAAAATAGCCAAGTCAGTTTCCTCAATTCCGCCGCCTAGTAAAAAATCAAATCGGTCAAATTTCGTTTTAATCATTATTGGGGGTTGCGCTTGGGCTTGCCGCAATAATTCTTCGTGTTCAATTATTTGATCTTCGCCTTGATAGTCTAAAAGCCTTTTTTGCATTTCCAGCGAGGTCTCATTTTTTTGCGTTGAATTGTTCATATTTTTTTATCCAAGTTGATAATCTCTTTTTAACTTCAAAGGTTTTTTCGCCTTCCCAGCGTTCCGCTTTACCGGACTTTGTTTTTTCCGTCCAATAATCAATAAATTTATTTACTTCGTTTTTCGCGGTTTCTTGATTAAATCCGTGGGAGAAAAGATATTCAACGACTTTTTGCTGTTTTTCCGTGTTTCCGCAAAAGTCCCTCATTTCTTCCGCCGGCGTCAACGATCCGTTTCCTTTAAGGGGCGGGTGGGGAGATTTATCTCCCTCACTCACTATTTCTTTTACTTTCTTTTCCTTTATAGCATTGCCATCGCATTGCGTTCGCATTGCGTTCGCATTATTCCACCTAACCTTAGCAGAATTTCTTGCGCTTTTAGATTTATTTCTTCGTTCGTTTAGTCGTCGTAAAACAGCATCAGACCAAAACATTTTTTCATCATATTGAAATAACTCAAAGTCAAAAACTATTGATTTTATTAACTTTTCCTCAACTCTTAATGCGTTCGCAATGCGACCCATATGCGACAGCAATGCGTACCCATTTTCTTCGTATAACATTTCAATTATGCACCAAAAAATTCCAATACCCGCAACTCCGACTTCACCCAGAAGCACTGATTCTAATTTAAGATCGTGGCGGGCGTGATAATCGTGTTGAAAATAATAAGTTTCTTTCATATCATTAAACACAAAACGCTGATAACTGCCTCCTATCGGTCTTGACGGCATTTCTGCCCCGATATTTAGCGATTATCAGCGTTCTATTTTTAATGGCCGTCAAGAATTTTGGCATAAAAATTTATTTCATAATCAGTTTAGCATAAATTTTTGTTTATGTCAATGGATTTTTTACTATAATGATTTTGATAATAAATCCTCGCATATTCTTTGTGTTTAGTATAATTTTTAGTATAATTTTTTTTTCATAACACGATGAACAAAATCCTTTTCCTCTATGTTTATTATTTGTCTTTTTACATATTACACACTGATTATACTTTATTGCCCAAGTAGTTATTTTTTTAGCCCCTCTTTTGTTTTTTTCTAATGAATAATGGCATTTGGCGCAAACTAACATTAAATTCTCTAAATCATTGTTTTGTTTAGAAATAGGCAAGCTTGAACCTTGTCCGTCTATATGATGAATATGCATTTTTTCTTTTTTTAAAAAACAAACGCCACACTTATTTTGATATTTTTTAATCACTTTATCTCTCATTCCGCCATATATGCGTGATTGGCGCCATAAAGGGTTTTTTTATAAAAATATTTAACATAACAAGCACTGCAACGCTTGCTGTTTGGCGTATGGCCTTCTCGTTTTTGACAATCAATACAAATCATATTTATATAATATATGTTATAATGGAAGATGTCAAGTCTATTTTCTAAAAAAGATAAAGTCAAGGGGGGTGTTATACCCATTTTCGCCAAGTTATCCATAAAGTTATCCACAACTTGACAAAGCAAAAATAAGGTTTATAATAATATTATATGGCTAAAAAAGTAAAAAAATCCAATAAAAAAGCGAAGAAATAGGCGATCTTATTAAGATTGCTTTTTTTATTTTTAAAAGATGTTTAGTGATAAACAGTTTCTCGGTTAATAATCACCGGAAGACGCAATAAGCGTCTTTTAGAAATAAAAAACAATATGAGCGAAGAAGAAATGGAAAAATATCTAAAAAATTTAAAAATCAGTTTTTTAGAGAGTGATATTATTAAAGAAAGAATGAAATTCCGGCAATTTGGATTCATCAAGATAATGCGCCCTGATTGGATGATAATGGAAATAAAAATGTATTTTAAATATTCTTTTTTAAAAAGAGTAAGATATGCCGCGCAAATACGAATTGTTTTAATTCTAAGATTTTTCAGAGATTTAAAAATTAAAGTGCGATATTGGCGGAAATACGGAGAATGGCTTCCCAAATCGCAAAGAAATGTGAATAATAACTATGGCGGAAAATAGGAATAAAAAATAATATGGAAGCGGTCAACGCAACAGCGGAAATTCCCATTAAATATCAAATGGAAAGGATTGAGCCGATTAAGATTGATGTTGAGTTCATTCGGCACCCCAATACGAATGAGATAATTATATTAGCCAGAAAGATAAACGAGATCGTGGAAAAAATAAACAATATGGCAGAAATTCCAGAAAGAAAAAAAGTAGAGGTAATAAATAAGAAATTGTATGTCGGAGGAAAATCAGTTGAAAAGACCACTCAAGATTATTTTTATAACCCACAGAAAATGGCAGATCAATAAATAATATGGCTAAATCAGGCGGAACTTGGAAAAAAGGACAAAGCGGAAACCCGAAAGGGAAACAAAAAGATCCGGCCTTGGAAGAAGCAAGGCGTTTAATCGCTGACGCCGGTTTATTGTCATTTGCGATACAAAGAGCAAAAAAGAGCGACCAAGTTTTAATTGCTTTACTGAAAAAGGCCTATCCGGATTTATCCAGCACAGAATTGAAAAGCGCGGCCGAGGGATTTAAACTGATAGTGGAACAAGGCGGTTACGCTGTAACGAAGAGTGAGACAGACATAACTTAAAAAATGTGAAAGAAATAAAATTTGATGATGTTTGTAATTTTTTTGACAAGCAAAGAGAAGCTTCAGAGATAGCGGACAAGTTCAAGTATGTTTTATACGGAGGTTCAGTCGGTGGCGGAAAATCCCGATGGCTGAGATGGTACCCGCTTAGATATTTGCTTATTCAGTATAGTTTAACGGAAATCAAAGGAATTAGAGCTGGTCTATTTTGCGAGGATTATCCCGCGCTTCACGATAGGCATATAGCCAGAATACAGTGGGAGTTTCCGGAGTGGCTGGGCAATTACAATAAAACCTCAAAGGAATTTATTTTAAAAGCAGAATGGGGATCGGGAGTTTTATCGCTTAGAAACTTAGACGATGTATCACATTACCAGAGCGCGGAATTTGCCCTTGTTGCGGTAGATGAGCTGACGAAAAATAAGAAAGACACCTTTGATTTTCTTAGAACGCGTATGAGGTGGCCGGGCATATCGGATGTCCGCTTTATTGCCGGCAGTAATCCGGGAGGCATAGGACACTTTTGGGTTAAACAATTATGGATGGATAAGGTTTATGAACCGACCGAAAAAGAAAAAGACCAATTTAAATTTGTATCAAGCAGGGTTGTTGATAATCCGTATCTGGACAAAAGCTACACTGTCGCCTTAGAGGGCTTGCCGGAGAATTTAAGAAAAGCTTTTTTGGACGGAAATTGGGATGTATTTCAGGGACAATTTTTTACCGAGTGGGATAGAAATATACACACCATGCCCGCATTTGCGATACCGAGAGACTGGAAAAGATATAGAGCCATAGACCACGGCGGAGACATATCACCGACATCTTGTTTATGGTTTGCGGTTGATTATGATAAAAGAGTCTATTGTTATCGGGAGTATCACGCCATAGATAAATTAGCCACTAATCACGCAAAAAGAATAAAGGAGTTAAGCGGAGACGAAACAATAAGCGCTACTTACGCCGATCCGTCAATGTGGATTAAGAGCAGTACCGATGGCCGCGCAGTCTCTGACTTATATGCCAGCGAGGGCGTAAATCTGGATAGAGCCAATAATGACAGGATTAACGGGTGGATGGTTGTGCGGGAATTTTTTGCCAAAAAAGAGGGAATGACGGCTCCTCGTTTACAAATATTTGAGAACTGTTATAATTTAATTAGAACAATACCGCTGCAGATTCACGACGAGAAAAAAGCTGAAGATTTGGATACAACCGGAGACGATCACGATGTTGATGCTTTAAGATATTTCTTGGCTTCTTGGTTTGGCTGGCCGAGAATGAAAAATAAACAGCCGGAACCCGGCTCCTTTGAATGGGAAATGGAACAAAACAGGAAAAGAAGAGAAGCCAAAGAATATGAATAAGGTTAAAATATATTATGTGCGATGGCTGGAGAATGATGCTTTTTTTCTTTCCTTAGAATCTGCAAACCAACATATACGAGAAAGAATAAGTATGGAAAAATGGGATGTTTTTGAAAGGAAAAGAAAAGTAAAAATATTCGCGTTTGAAGCGGAAGAATTGAAAGAATATGAATAAATAAATTATGTCAAAAAAGAGTAAAAAAGAGGAGATAAAGGAAGAAAAATTGGCCGACACCATACGGGATCGCATTGCCGTTTCCATTAAGTTTATGAAAGACTGGAAAGCAAGCGTGGACACGGCCAATCTGTATTGGACGGGCAAATCGCGTCCCAAGAGCATATCGCGCGAGAACTATTATTCCGTCAATTATATCTACGCCATCATCAAGGATTCTATTGCGAGGATGTACTACCGCAATCCGCAAATCAATGTGGAACCCGTGAACGGCAAAGATCCCGCCATATTCACGAACGCCAAGAATGCGCAGCTTGTTTTAAACTGGCAAGCGCAAAAGAAAGAATATCGGTTAAGAGACCATATCAAATTGGCTTTACTGGATTGGCAAAGAACGGGAATGGGCGTAGTCTTTACCGGATGGACAACGCTTTTGGAACAGGAAAAAGACGAAATTAAAAGGATTCAAAAAGACCAGCCCGACATTAAGAGAATCCACCCAAAGCATATTTATCTTGCCCCCGGCTTTACCAGAGACAAAATAGACTATGTGGTGTTGGAATATCAAGTGCCTCTCAAAGAAGTGAAGAATAATAAGAATTTTAATCAGAAGGTTTTAGACGGATTCAATATCACAAGTTATTTGGACAAAGAATGGCGCGATGACGGCAATGGAGGAACAAGAGTTAAAGAAACGGAAGATATGGCCAGAGTGACGCTGTATCACTACTATGACGCGGAGCATTGGTTTGTAATGCTAAAAGGCGCGGACGATCCTTTAATGGAAAAAGAGAATCCGTATACGGCGGTATTCGGAGAAGATAATCCCCTCCCTATTACAATCATTTGGGGAGACGACGATTTGGCCTCACCCTTTCCAATCTCAAAGATTGATCCGATAAAGGATGTGGTCAGGGAACTGTCAATGATCCGAAGCCAGCAGGTCAATCATCGCAAGAGATTCAATCGCAAGGCTTTATATGACAGCAATTCCATTGACGAAACAAAAATAGAAAAACTAAAAAATCCCGATGACGGCACTATGATTGGCATAGCCTTAGAAAGCGGCAAGACATTAGATGGCGCGATTTATCCCATACCGGAACAGCCCTTACAGTATCCATTTCAAATTGAGCCGATGGTCAAAGAGGATATATATGTCATTTCCGGCACGACGCCCACGGCTCTAACCGGCAAGTCGGCCAATCCCACCTTAGGACAAGATGAGCTATCAGCCAAGAGCGCGCAAAACCGAGAAGAAGAAGATCAATCCCAAGTGGAGCAATTCGTGGAAGCGATATATCAAAGGCTTTTACAGCTTGATCAAACCTATCTGCAACAGCCCGTAGCAATGCAAGTATCGGGCTCCATAGATCATCAATGGATGGAGTTGACAAGCACGGATATTGCGGGCGGGATGACGCTCAAAGTGATATCTGGTTCTATGGTGAGAGAAACCGATGAGGTAGTTCGCAAACAAGCTATGGATGTGTTAAACTTAGTGGGAATGTTACCGATTGGACAGCCACTTATTCCTGAAATTATTCAGAAGATACTTGACACCTTTCCGATGTTTTCCGATATAGCGGAAAAGATAAGAAGGATGATGGCGCAACCGCAACCGCCCATTTTGCCTCCTCAAATGGGAGAGACAGGCAATGGGCCGATGAATCAAAGTATATTGAATCAAAACGCGCCAACAGCCAGCGGATTATCAAATGGCGCGAATAAAATAACTTAATAATATGTCAGAACAAAATTTATATCTAACGCTCACCGATAAAGAACTGCCCGATCTCGCTCAATGGAAAGCGGGCAAGGAGTATGAAGTATTAGCCAGAATTAAAATGGTAAAAATGACCAAAGAGATGAACGAAAAAGGCAAAGAACTGAAAGCGGATTTTAGCATTGTGAATATTCGGGATGTGGAAGAAGCCGATATGAAGTATCGCTCTAAATTCCAAAAAGTGGCCAAAGAGGCGATGAAAGATTCACTCGTGAAAAATAAGCCAGAAGAAAAGAATGAAACTTATGTGACGCTAAGAACCGAACCTTATGTTAGCTAAGAGATATGAGGACGCGAAAAAGGAGCAGGTTAATTTCAAGAATAAATATTGTTGGGGATGCGGAGATTCAAGATATACGGTGGCCAGCCGATACTGCAAAAGGTGCGACGCTAAGATTGAAGAAAAGATACGAATGGACTCAAAAAGCGGACGGGCGAAAAACCAGAATTACGGATATGACAGGGGAATGAATTACGGCCTTGGCATTTATATTGAAAGCAAAGATGAATTTAAAAAAGGCGTTAAATACGCGGAAACCGAAGGAACATTTTTAAAAGGTTAGTTCGCCGCAAGGAAGAAGCGAGCCAATCTTTTATCAGCGGCTCAATTATCAACTCAACCGCAAAATTTTATGCCAGACGAAGAAATCGGGCAAACCGAAGGAAGCTTTGTTCCTGATGAAGGGCAAACAACGGGTTCCGAAAGCGCGGCAACCGAGGCAGTAGAGGGTAATCCGCCCGCAGAGGCGAATCCTCAAGCGCCGGAGATTAAACCGCAATTTGGCCAATTTGGAGAGGACGCCAACAAACTTTACGAGGGCTACAAAGCTCTTGAGAGCAAACTCGGCAATTGGAACGAAACCGAGGAATTAGCGAATAAGTATCGGGAGCTTCAAGCGAATCCGCCAGTGGCGGAAACGCCCGAAGAGGTGCCTGACTTCCAAGCAATGACGCAAGAAGAACAGCTTGCGTATTTACGCGCTGACGCGCGAAAAGAAGCCGAGAAAGCCGTTCAAGAAGCGATCGCCAAAGAAGTCAAACCGCTTCAACAAGATGTTTATACGCGCCAAGCTAATGAAGCTGCGGCTAAAATCAAGGAAAAATATCCTGATATTGAGCAGCATAAAGACGCGATAAACAAGTTTCTTGATGATAATCCCGCTATTGCCGCTAACCTTAATCCGGAAGTATTTGACATAGCCTATCGTTATGTCACTTATGAAAAGGCGAAAGAACTTGGGGCCAAAGACGCGATAGCCAAACTATCGCAAAAAGCCGCCAAGAATACGCCTCAACCGATGGGCAGCGTTCCAGTCACCTCCACAACGCCAAAATCATTTATGGAAGCATTAAGACAAGCGGAAGACGAGGTAAGTTAAATAGAATTAAAATTATATGGCAACAGGAAATACGAATTTTGACGCCATAGCCTCAAGCACCTTGCAGAAATATAAACCAACCTTATACGACAATGTGTTCAAAAGAACCCCTTTGTTTTATAAGTTAATGGAAAAAGGCAGTAAAGATGTACTGGACGGCGGACGATCAATCGTCGTGCCGGTCATTATGTCCGCTAACAGCACTGCGGCAGGGTATTCGGGCTATGGGACGATCGATATTACTCCGCAATCAAATGAAAGCGCGGCCGAATTCGAGTGGTGTCAGTACGCCGCTTCAATCGCGATCTCCGGACTGGAAGAAAGAAAAAATGCGGATTCCAAAACGCAAATCTATAAACTTTTGGAAGCAAAAACAAAAAATGCGGAAGATTCTCTCCGCCGAAAAATGGACATTGCCGCCTTTTCAAATGCCAATGGGTCAACCAGCGCTTTGAATGGTTTGCAAACATTGGTGGACGCCACCTCAACGGTCGGCGGAATCAATAGAACCAATGACGCTTTTTGGCAAGCGGTAGTCAACGCTTCAATCGGTTCATTCGCTACGAATGGATTGGACAAAATGCGCTCTACCTACAATTCTTGCACCGATGAAGGCCAAGACGCGCCAGACTTCGGAATCACCACGCAAGCCGTCTTTGAGTACTATGAGAAATCATTGCAGACTCAACAGCGCTTTACCGACAGCAAAACCGCTGACGGAGGATTTGAAAATCTCAAATTCAAAGGAATGGTTTTGATGTTTGATTCCAACTGCGCTTCGGGAGAAATGTATATGTTAAATTCCAACTGGTTGAAATTGGCCGTCCATAAAGACGCTGATTTGGAAATCGGAGCTTTCGTAGTTCCGGCCAACCAAGACGCAAAGGTCGCCAAAATTCTGTTTCAGGGTAATTTGATTGTTCTCCAATCTCGCCGCCAAGGCAAGATCACGGGAATTACGGCCTGATATTTTTCTTTGACATATTTCTTAGGAAGGAGTATAATTTTTATAGATTATTTTATAAAATATTATACTTATGCTTTCAAAAGAAATATTACAGAAAAAATATTGGAACGAACGATTAAGTCTTAAAAAGATTGCTCAAGAAGAGCAAGTATCTCCAAAAACAGTTGCACGGTGGATGGAAAGTTGGAACATTGAAAGAAGGCCATTTAGTACGAAAGGTCTTCAAACAAGACTTGGAGCAATACTAACCGAAGAAACAAAAAAGAAGATAGCTCAAAAACATTTAGGAAAAAGGTTATCTCCAGAACATCGGAAGAAGGTAGTAGCCAATCTTAATAAGTATCGTTGGGGGAATAAAAATCCCGCATGGACAGGTGGTATAGTTGTTAGTGATAATGGATATATTCTTATTAAAATGAGAAATCATCCAAGAGCCAATAAAAATGGATATATAGGATCACACATTTTACTTCTTGAACAAAAGATTGGTAGATACTTAGAAAAAGATGAAGTCGCTCATCACAAGAACGAAAAGCGTTGGGATAATCGGTTAGAGAATCTTCAAGTTATGACTTTCAATAAACATTCTAAATATCATGCAATAAAAAGATACAAAGCAAATAAAGGACTAAATCATTCTTAAACCATTATTAAAATCTAATCAATTAAAAATATTATGGCTTTCGCCTCTACTACAACCACTGCCCCGGGACCTGATGTATTGGGTTCTTCCCGTCTTATCTCGGGAACATATACCAATGCTGAAACGGATTCGGGCGGCGCAATTTCAACGGGCTTTTCAGTCATTATCGCTTGCGGCGTATTTTCTACAAACGCAATCGGCAATGCAGATCCGAAATTCACTGTTTCGGGAGGCACAATCACTGTCGTCACTTCTAATGGAGCGGACGGTTCGTGGTGGGCCATAGGGAGATGACGTATGAAGATAGCCTATTTAGCGGGAATTATTGACGGAGAAGGATGTATATTAATTCATCGTTCAATAAACGACAAGGGATACATTGGCTATACTCTTGAAGTAGGGGTAAGAAATACTGATGGTCGTCTAATTGATTGGTTAAAAAACAATTATGGTGGAACTGTTAAAGTTTCCAGTCGAGGAAATTCTAAACATAAAACTTGCTATGATTGGAGATTATTCAATCAAAAAGCGATAAGCCTTTTACTTCTTATTCTTCCTTACTTAATTGTAAAAAAAGAACAAATAGAAGTCGCGCTAAAGTTTCCTGTAGGAAAGATAGTAAGAAATCCAGCATTACGTGAATGGATATATAAAACCCTTCAATCCCTAAAGGCTATGGTTTATACACTAAACTAGAACCATTACTCGTAGACGTGTTTCCGGGAGATGCGAGTGGGTAAAGTCCATCAGCCTACCCGGACAAAATTACTCACTAAGAAATCTAAAAAAACAATATGCAAATTCAACAAGTCAACCGAACAGATGATGAAAAAATTTATCTGGTCGTTAAAAATGTAAACGCGGTAACCGCTACCACCGGATTCGGTCTTCGTTATGTCGGCGGAGCCGCAGCGGAGATTGTTTCCACCGGCGGAGCAAACGCGGTCTTTCAGACTGATGCCACCAACGGATTAGCCGCCGGTGTCGCAGTTGAAGACATTGCCGTAAATGCGTACGGACGCGTGCAGGCTTACGGGCTTGTGTCGGTCGCGTACTCGTTTGAAGCGGACAAAACAGTCGGCGTAACAGGCGTTGCTACAAGTCTTTTAAAGACTGGCGGTCTGGCTGGCTCTTTTACTTCCACTCGCGTACCGGAAGGACTGTCAACATCGCTCTACAAATACGCCATCAATATGGTGACCACCAATATTTCAGGCGGATTGCCTCTGGGGAGCGCATTTATAAGATATTTGTAGCTAAGATTAGCTAAAATAAGGGGGATAGGGCGTTGGCCTTATCCCCTAACGAAAGGAAGAAAAATATGAGAGAAAAAGACATTAAATATTTCAGGTGCCAGAGCGATCATCAAATTGTTACGGCCAGGATGATCCATAAAGGGTTGGCGTGCGGACATCAACTGCGCATAGCCGGATATGTCACATTTTTGGAATGGCTATTGATTAAAATAAGGTGGATAAGGTAAAAATAAATTTATGGAAGGAAGAATAATAAAGGTGGCGATAGGCGTACCGACGAAAGGGACGACTGACGCGCCCGCTTACGACAATCATTTGACGCTTCTGGCGCATTTGGGAAAATTGCAAATCGCCTCGTGGGCGGGAATAAAAGAAATGGACGGAGAGTATTTTGATTATCCGGACGGCATTAAATTCAAATTCGCTTTAATGACTTTACCCCGAGTATTCCCCGCATTAGCCAGAGAGAAGATAGCGGAAGAAGCGAAAGAACAGAATTGCGATTATCTTTTCTTCTTTGACGATGATATGATAATGATGCCGGACATATTTGAAAGATTATTCAAGCACCGGAAAGATATTGTCGCGGCTCTGGCCTTTTGCCGATTATATCCGTACAATCCGGTTATCTATAATCTGACGAAAGGATATGACGGAGTGGAGAAAAAAGAATACTATATTAACTTGACGGTTAATCGGTATCCGAAAGACCAATTAGTGGAATGCGACGCGGTCGGTTTCGGAGCGGTGCTGATTGATATGAAGCTCTTGGATACAATACAGAAGCCGTGGTTTATGACGACAAGCGGGGCTGGTGAAGATATACATTTTTGTCATTTAGCGGGAAAAGCGGGATTCAGGGTATTTATGGATACGGCCACCAAGATAGGCCATTTAGGGGAAAGAGAAGTAGTCATCGAGGAAACTTACGAAAAAAATAATACTATTAAAGAAGATCGCCAAAGAGCGGGCGATGAAAAAAAATATCAAAAAAAGGAAGTATGCTAGAACCCATCACGATTTTAATCCCCACATATAATAATTCAGACCAACTGCGGCAATGCGTGGAATCAATCCTGTCGTATAACTTTATTCAACCGGCTGAAATAATCATCGTCAATAACGGACAAGCTCCTCTGGCATTTTTATATAAGGATATTAAAAATGTAAAAGTGTTTACAATGAAAGAAAATCTCGGCTGGGAAGGCGGATTAAAAGAAGGTTTAAAACATACCAAAACAAAATATGTGATGTTTCTGAATGATGATGTGTATATCCCGCGATCTTCGTCAAATTGGTTAAGGAATATGGCGCGGGTGCTGGAAACATACAAAGAGGCGGGAGCTATCGGCCCGTCAAGCAATGTGGTAATGGGACAGCAAAACATATTCAGTCCGCCATTCGTTCAATGCTTTCAAGCGCAATTTCTTATTGGTTTCTGCATTTTATTCAGAAGAGCCGCACTTGACGATATTGGAGGAGTGGACGACACCTTGCCTGGAGGCGATGACTTTGATTATTCCATACGACTGCGGAAAAAGAACTGGAAAATGATTGTGATGAAAGACACTTTTGTTTATCATCACGGCTTTCAGACCGGCAATGTATTGCACGGCGACCATACGGCCAAGAACGGCTGGAACTCTCCCCAAATGACGGAAAGAACGAATACGGCTATTATCAAGAAACACGGATTTATTGACTGGTGGGAAACGATTGCGCCTCAACCGCTTGGCCATGATGATTTAATACGGGACGCGGAAGGGGACGAAATACGCGCCCTTGTTAAAGGAAAAGATGTTTGCGAATTGGGAGTAGGTGGTAAAAAGACGATAGAGAACTCTATCGGAGTGGATAGGGTGAAAAAAGGCGAGATGATTCCGTGGGTCAATCAAATATCAGTGGCGGATGTCGTGGCTGATGTAAGTGGAAAACTGCCCTTTGAAAATTCACAATACGATTGCGTGATCGCCCGTCATATTCTGGAGCATTCCCTGGACACTTTAATCACCCTTGCTGAATGGTCAAGGATTATTAAGAAAGGCGGACAACTGATTATTGCCGTACCGAATGAGAACATTGCCGATAGTATTCCGCTCAACCCGGAACATCTGCACGCTTTTACGCCTGAATCTCTTACCAATTTAGGCTATGCCAATGGATTGAAGCCGGTCAAAGCGATTGAGGGGTATAATTCCGTATCATTTATCATTCAATTTGAAAAAGTATGAGAATAGCACTAAGGAACGAATTGACCGGATTTGTTACGCTTAAAGCGTTTAACTTGTTCAGCTTTGTGAATATGGTTATGTTCAAATGTTGTAAGTACAACAAGATTCTCAATTCGATTGTCATTTTTAATGCCATTGATATGATGAACATGTTGTTTATGTTCAAGTTTTCGACTAAGATGCATTTCCATGACAAAACGATGTTCGCCAACCCAATGAGTTCCGTTCCAAATTTCAATGTAACCAGATTGTTGATTTCGACGAGAACCAATAGAACGCCTACTGTCTTTCATTGCTTCTCCACCCTTCCATTGAGGATTAAGTTCGCCATTTTGAGTGTTTATGTTTTTAACAGAAGCGCATTTAGCAGAGCAATACAACTGTTTTCTATCGGCTATAAAGAGTTCTTTGCATTCTTTGCATATATATTCTTTATAGGGTGCGGGAAAACGACCAGTTCCAACAGTATGCCAAGTTCCGTCTCCGTGATCTATCCATCCTCTTTGTTTCGCAATAGAGATTTTCATAGTATTTTATTAATTAAGAGAGTAATACTTATATGATAGAGGAATCTTTGAGACCTGTCAAGAGAGTAGCGTTTCCGTACGAGTCAAGACTCGGAAGAAATGACGGAAGTCCATTGTATTATTCTCATTTAGTCAAACGCACACCAGGATTTGAAATGATCCACTTCACCTCGGAAGACACAGGCGACTTAGATAAGTGGGGACGGTTTGATGCTTGGATTTGGGTTGACTGGGGAGAAGACGCTCTTAAAGAAATGCTACCCTATACTCCAATGAGCTTAAAAGACAAGCACCCGTCAATCTATATATGTTCCGACACTCACTTAGGCCGAGAGTATCGCTTTGAAAAAGCCTTGGAATTTGACTGGGTTTTCTTTAATCAAAAAAGAGCGATGGAAGAATTTACCGCTTTGTTTCCCGAAAAAAAGGAAAAGGTATTTTGGTTGCCTCACGCGGTTGAACCGCTGGCATACCCCAATAAGCCCGTATCAATCAAAAAGTTTGATATTGGTTTTGTCGGATATGTTTCTTTTCGCAAGAGAGCGGAAATGCTGGATAGGATGTTCAAGGAGTTCCCTAACTTCTTTTACGGACAAAGATTCTCGCGCTGGATATACGGCGAACCGGCGGACGGACAAGATACGGCTGATATATTCCGAAAGTCAAAAATTGTTTTCAGTACAGCCGCAGTTGATGATGTTCAAATGCGCACTTTTGAGGCATTAGCAACGGGTTCTTTTCTTCTCACGGAATGGGTACCGACACTTGAAGAATTGTTCGAGAATAAAAAACATCTGGTTTGGTACAAGACAATGGATGAAGCGGTGGAACTGGCGAAATACTATCTGGAGAATGAAATAGAAAGAGAAATGATTGCAACTGCTGGTATGCAGGAAGTGTTAGCGAATCATACATACGAAAAAAGATTTGAAAAAATATTATCAATTATTAAGATTTAATATTTATGCCAAGAGGAAGACCGAAAACAATCCGCGCCAAAGGCCCCACCACTGTTTATGAAGCCGAACAGTTTATGCAATTTTTCATTAACTGCTTTGAAAGGCATCCGGAACGATCCTTTGACGAGATGATGGATTTGATGAAAATGCCGGCTGGTACTGTGAATATTCGGTATCTTGAAAAGATGAGAGATTTGGCCGAATTGTAGCTCTTTTATAACGAAAAAGGAGAAAATTATGACGACTTACGAATTGAAGCTGGATGTCTGCCTTAACGGATGCAAGAAAAAGTTGTATACTGTATTTATCAACGAAGACACCGGAGATATTTTGATGATTTGCCCCAAGTGCAACATAAAGTACAAAAGTAAGCTCAAATTTATCTCGCGCGAAAAAGTTTTGCAAGTTATGCGAAACAACCGAAAGGAAGACGGTTAATGTCTTCCTTTTTTTTATTTAATTATTAACTTTAAAAGATAAAAATTATGGGTCAATTTAACACAGCAAGTAAATCAACAGGGCCGATTACGGCTGACGCGGTAGTATCAGCCGTACCGTGTATTATTACGGCTATCACTTTGCGATCAGGCACGGGCGCGTCCAGCTTGGTGATTTACGATAACGCAACAGAGGCTTCGGGAGATATTAAGTGGGCGGCTTCTCTTGCCGCAACGACTGCGGCGGGCGATCAAACACACAGCATTGCTGGACTGGACATCGCGTGTACGAATGGAGCGTATGTGGACTGGACAGGTACGGGAGCAATCGGATATATTGGCTTTAAAACATAAAATATATGGCTAACCTTAGCACATACGATGATATTATTTCGCAAGTCAAAGATTTATTTGACGATGCTTCGGCGGGAGCAAACACGACTATCCGCCGACTTGTCGCGCCTGTCTTGTGGGATATTTACCGGAGAAAAAAATGGAAATTCGCCCGCAAAGAAACTACGGTCGCCACGGTCGCCTCTACCGAGAGCTATACCTTGGCCTCTGATTATGATTTTGGCGGAATGGTAAGCGTCGTCAATGATACGGCCAATACGCGCGTTTCCTATATCAGCGATGATGATTTTGACCGAATGTATCCGGACGGAAGCGCGAGCGGATCGCCCACGCTTTATCGTCTTTGGAACATTTCTTCAAATACCCAGCAAATCAGCTTTTATCCGATTCCCTCGGCTGTGGAAACGATTACTTACAAATATTACCGGAAACCGACAGTAGTGGATTTATCTACGAATACGGACAATGACGATGAAACGCCCGACCTGCCCCAGCAATACAGGGAATTGATTGTTTTGGGTGTTCTTATTGAACTGTTTAAAAAGGACGAATCCCAGCTGGCCAATGTCAATGAAGTGAAATACGAAAATATGCTGAAAAGAATGGAACAGCAATACGCGGATGAACCGGACATCGTCCATATTCTGCGAAGCGAAGAAGAAAGATCGGGAAGCTCTTTGCCGACCGTGCAGTTTCCAAGCAATTACGGGCCGACCGTAGACCTTTATTAACAGACAATCCGCCCAATTCTTCCTTTTGGGCGGACTGCGTGGTAAGAAAGTTTATTGTTGATTTATGTCTTTATTCCGAACACCGGCTATCACTCCCAAACGGCTGGATACCTTTACTGTCAGCGGACTTGTCGGCGGTTGGAACTCCAGCGATAACCAAGACGAACTGAATGACAGGGAAATATCTGACGGACGGAATACGGAAATTACTTCTTCTTCCACAATCGCGCCTCGAGGCGGATATGTCAATCGGGGCAATTTCTTGGGGGGTACTACAAAAATACTGGGACTTCACGAATGGATCAAAAGTGACGGAACGCGCAAGCTGATAGCGGTATACGATACGGATGCGTATGTGCTGTCTACGGACTGGGAACCGGCCGGAATGGTTTTAACCAGCAACAAACCTGCCGAATTTGCCAATTATCTGGACAGGGCGTATATGACGAATAAGGGGAGTACAGCCGCCGGACATTTGGGGGTTATGTACTATGACGGTACAAACTGGACGCAAGTAACGGGTTTTCCCATAGTAGGGGCAACAGCATCGGACATTTGCGCGGGGTTGTGCGTGTATAAAGAAAGACTGATCGGGTGGAATACGACCAATTTCCCCAAGAGGGTGTATTATTCCAACGCTAACGCGCATACGATAGGGACGCTGAATTATTTTGATATGGATGAGGCGGTAACGGCGTGCGTGCCTTTCTTCGACTACTTGCTGATTTTCACGGAAAACCATTTATACAAAATATCTTCATTTATTTTTACCGGTGTCGCTTTTGAGCCGAATAATATTCAGCCCTTGGCGACCAAGAATGGATGCGCGGCAATGCGGACAATTAAGCAGATAGGCAGCGCGGTATACTATCTCTCGGCGGACGGATTATATAAAACTGACGGATTCGTGGCAATAAATTTAACGAATAATAAGATAGAGAATTTTTTGAATGATACGATGAGCAAGGCGGTGGTGGCGACATCTAATGCGGGAATAAATGGAACAGATTATCACCTTTGCATTTCCACAGACGGAACAACCCAGAACGAGATTATCAGCTATGATACGGCGCGCAACATCTTCCAGCCGAGAAAAACAGGCAAAGCATTTTCCTGTTTCGCGCAATTCAAAGAAAGCGGAGCAGTAAAACTGTATGGAGGTTCGGACGCGGAAGGTCATATTTATCAACTTGCCTCAACAAACATTTATGATGATACGGCGGATGTGAGCCAAGCGGCCGGACAAGATACGGATGACGCGGTGGACGGAGGAGCAACGACTAAAAGACAGGCGCAGGGTTTTCAGCTTACGACGGCGGGGGAAGTAACCGGTGTCGCGCTGTATATGAAAAAGAACGCGGGAACAACCGCAGAATTGGCCATACGGATTGAAACAGATAACGCAGGAGTACCCTCGGGGACGGCCGTAACCAATGGAACGACAACGCTATCGGCTTTCACGACAACGACCTATCGGTACAAGTACGCCACCTTTTCCACTCCGCCCATATTGAACGCGAGTACGACTTATTGGCTGGTGGTACAACATACAACAGAGGGAAGCGGAACAAGTCAGTATTATTGGGGATCGGACGACTCAAGCCCCGGATATGCTACCTACAACGCCGCCTCTTACGCCAGCAGTGCTTGGACGGCAGATACGAGCAAAGACCAGTTGTTTCGGATTTACACTAAAAGCGCCTATGAAAAGTATTTTATAACAAAAGGATATTCTTTGGGAAGCCCACAATATAAAAAGATTGTGAAAAGAGTATTTTGCGAATTAGACGCTTCAGGAAACTATAATATAGCAATAGGGTTGAATACCGACCAGTACACGACATTTACCGAGATGACGCAGGATTTATCCGGCAATTCGCCGATACGCGGATCAACCCTTACAAGAGGAAATTTCACCAGAGGAACAATGTCTAAAATAAGTACGGTGTTAAAATTCTCGGATGTGAGGGGGCGAAGAATTAAATTAAGGGTGTATAATAATATGGCAGGCAATACTTTTAATTTTCATTCGGCGGTTTTAAATTATCGGCTAAAGCAAATTCCAAGATAAAAAAATTATCAATTAAATTATATAAATTTGTGTCACAAATCACTTTACCAAATGTCATCGCGTCAGGCGATGCGGACAATCCGACAAGAGATATGGCGAATTGGACAACCATTCGCGACATTATCAACGGCAATTTGGATAATACGAATATAAATGCCAGTGCGGCTATTGTAGATTCTAAGCTCTCTGTTCCCAATCGTATAAAACAAACTCAACGACAAGGAGGGAGCGCAACCGACTGGAATACAACAGGTACGACAACCAGAGATGTTACAAATCCTATCCTTCAATGCGGAACAATTACTATGACAAGCGGAGAATCGGGAACAGCTCCATACACAGCCTCGGTAACCGTTACTTTTCCCACAGCGTATACAAATAAACCGATTGTTGTTGCTTCACAAACTGAGATATCCGCGACATTGACTATTGGAGTTATGACCGGATCGATAACCACAACTTCGTTTCAAATTACAGTCAACGCTTCTGCTGCCGGATATGTGGCTGGAGCGGTTGTTAATTGGATTGCTCTTGGGACATAATATGCTTACACCCAATAATGACGCTGATAATATCATAAAAGTGCTTAATGGACAGTTGGGGGCGGTGAACTTCGGCGCGGTTGATTTACTCAAAAATGCTCAAATTGATTCTAATGCTCTCATCGCACAAAGCAAATTAGACCCCGCAACCCTTCATCGCTCGGCTGTTTATGTTCAGAGCATTACATCAAATGCGCTTACAAGCAATCAGGTCATCTATCGGGGTTGGGGATATACGGGAAACTTTGGCGCGCCCACAGGAACTATTACAATCACTCTTCCTAATAGTGGCTTTGATGATGCGGCGTATGAAGTCTTCGTTACATACTTGGGAGAAAAAGCAACCAATCCAACCTCACGCATTGATGTTACCAGCCACAGAGTAGGTTCGACTGCCGCAGAAGACCCGACATTGCCACGATCAGCAACGCAGTTTCGAGCCACTTTTACGACAGGGGCTGGCGGTGGAAACTTTACTATCGTCGCCTTTAGTTGGATGGCGATTGGAACAAAGGCTTAATTTAATTACAGTAAAATATGTCTAATCAAAATTCAATTCCGGACCTAGGAGTCTCTCGCAGTCTGCTGGCCGTAGACGGAGAAACCAATACAGAAACACGGCGACTGCACACATTGACGGCGGGAACTGTCAATGGTCTTGCCGTTGCCATAATTGACGGGGCGGGAGCGCAAATAACTTCTTTCGGCGGAGGCACGCAATATACGGAAGACGATCCGGCGGCGGCTAATCCTGTTGGCACCGCTCTAATAGGTATTCGCGCTGATGCTTTAGCCGGATTAACGACAGCCGATGGCGATAATGTCGCCGGAAGAATGACGGATAAAGGCGAGCTTTATGTCAAGCATTCAGATAAAATCTCAATTTATTCCATAGACGCCGGAGATACTAATATTGGCAATGTAGATGTCGTAACAATGCCGGTAGTAACAATAATCCACGGAATCACCGGCATAGCACACGGTGTAAAAACGATAACAACCGCCGGAACAGATGAAGCATTGGCCGGTTCAACCGTTTGCAAAAAAGTGATAATTCAAAGCCAGACCGACAATACGGGATTGATAGCGGTGGGAACTTCGGGCGTGGACGCGACCGAAGCGACAGGAACGGGCGTTATTCTTTATGCGGGAGATGCTTTAGAAATTGAAATAGATAATTTGGCCGATGTGTATATTGACGCCACTGTCTCGGGGGAAGGCGTAAGATATTCGTGGTTTTCATAAAATATGGGAATAATAAAATCAACAAAATCAATTATTCGTAAAAACTCCGCCGGTTCTGATTTTATTCGGCGAAGAGTCAATTTGATTGAGGGTTCGGGAATCACTTTAACTGTCGCAGATGATTCGGCAAATAATGAAATTGATGTGACGATTGCGGGCGGAGCAAGCGGGGCAAGCACAGCTCTGGATAATTTAGCGTCTGTCGCTATCAATACTTCCTTGATTTCCGATACCGATTCTACTGATGATTTGGGGAGTACAACAAAATTTTGGGCGAACGCGTATATTGATAAAATATTTTTCAATTCTTATCTCTATGCAACACCATCTGAGAGTTTAGTTTTAGATTTAGGAAGTAATTTTGCTTCAGGAGGATTTACTTTGAATTTAATTGCCGGAAGTGGTTATAATGCGACTATTTCGTATCCGACTATCTCAGGAAGTTCTAATTTTCTATTAGTAAGAGGTAACGGCAAAATAACTATAGGTAATGGTTTTTTAGAATTCGCCGCGCCAAATGGCGTTTATCCCGATGGAGATTCAACAACGAATTTAGGCATTACTTCTCGGTATTGGTTAGCAACCTACACCGACAAACTCTTTCTCAACGCCACCGCCACAATAGATGGTGCAGCAGCAGGACATCTTAAATTTGTAGGCGATTTAGTTCCTAATACTGATGATACGGAATGGATTGGACAACTGGAAACTCCTTTTAAGGCGATTAAAGGTCTGATTATTAAAGACACAACTGACGGAAAACATTATAAAGTAACTGTCGTGAGCGGAGTTTTAACCACAACCGCTTTGGACTAATATGTCTCAACATTTAACGATAGATGATGCAAGCCAAGCGCAATTAAATGAATTAAAGGGAGGTGGACAAACATCTTTGCATTCTCACGCAGGAGGAGGCGGTCAAGCATTTCCAATTGGTTCGGTATTTATTTCCGTTGTTCCAACCGATCCTAATACTTTGCTCGGATATGGTACTTGGTCGGCAATAGCGGCTGGAAAAATGTTGATTGGTTTGGATTCCGGAGATGCAACAATGGATGCGGCAGAAGAAATTGGCGGAGCAAAAACCAAAACAATCGCGCAGGCAAATCTTCCGAATATATCAACAGGGGCGGGGACTTCTCATAATCACACACAAGATGCACATCTTCACACGCAAAGAAGAAATAATGTCGCTACCGGCGCGAATACTGGCTGGACGACAGCCTTTGACGCATCATCATCAAGTCCCGTCGCTGATGTCAATACAGGTACCGGTTCAACGGTTGCGACAAACCAAGCCGAAGCGGCGCATACTCACTCTTTGGGTGGAAGCGGAACGGCTCTTGATGTGATGAACCCTTTTTTTGTAGTATATATGTGGAAAAGACTTAGTTAATTATTATTAAATAAATAAAAATATGGCTCTTACATTAGACAAAATTCAAGAAGCGCAACAATTCTTGAACAAAGTTCAAGAAGCAGCTTCTGAAATCAACACAATCTTGGTTAAAATTCAAGAAAATATCTTTGAAGATGTCGCCTTGGACGCGACTCAAAAAACATCATTATTGGCTAAATACAATACGGCTAAAATTAAATTAACAACAGCCGTAAATAACTTATTATGACAGATTTGGAAAAATTAAAACTTCAAGCATTTGAACTGATGCGGGAAATGGGCACTTTGCAAAATCAATTCAAACAGAAAGACGATTCCCTCAAACAAATTCAAAAACAAATTGAAGAATTGGAATCGCTTGACAAAAAAAATGAAGACATTATTCAATAAAAAAGATTATTATTATGGAAAAAAAAGAAAAAGATTTACAAAAGAGAGTGGCCGCGGCTAACGCAGAATTGGAAAAAATTTGCAAGAAATTCAATGTAGTTTTGAGATTATCCCTTGTCTATGGAACACAAGGCATTATTCCTAAATTAGATTGGCAAGAACTTAAAAAATAGTATGATCAAGAATAAGAAAATTTTAACCGCCAAAGGTCAAGCGAATATGGCCTTTATTAAGGCTTTGTATAAAGAGCGGGGCGGATACAAACCAACCAAGAATGAAATGCGGAAATTTGAATTTATGAATGTAAAAGATGTGATGAGTTTAATCCTCGGAAAAGGGGCGGTAAAACAACTGATTAACCAGCCCGAAGCCCAAATAAAGCAACCAGACCCCCTGCAAGGCCCTACAATCAATCCTGAAGCGCCTATCGCGCCTGCTCCTATCGTGCCTGCTCCCATTCCCGACCAAGTAGCCCAACTTCTTCAACCGGCGCAACCCGTTCCGCCAACTTTTGACCAAAGCGGACTATTCAACGAAGCCGATGTAGCGGCGCAAGGGGAAGCGGAATACAGCCCGTATTTCTCTAACGCACTGGCTGATCTGGTAAAAGGATATGGACGGAAAGGCCAAGATTTAAAATTTGGACAAGGCCAACAAACCCAAGGCCAAATCAGCGATTATCTCAACCGCGGTTTATCAAGAAGCGGAGGATTTTTAGGAGCGCAACAGCAACTCGGGCAACAGCAAGGACTGGCTACGCAGGATTTACTGGATGAAGAAGGAAGAAAGAAAAAAGAACTGGCGCAACAGAAAGCGGGCGCTTTGCAAGATTACAGGCAGACAGCCTATCAAAATGCTTATTCCAAATATTTAAACCGATAAATTTTATGCCTACACAATACGCAACGGTTTTCAATCCCATTACGGGACAAAGAAAAAAAGTCATTGCGGGCGACCCCAATGCTTTCAAGGGGGGATTTCAATTAGAAACAAAATCTAATAAATTTTCAACGCCGATCACGCCAAATGTGCCAAATGCGCAACCGGCCGAAACTGATTATCGCACAGCGTACGGCTTGCCCGCTTTGGAACAAAAGGCAACACAACGAGAAACGGATTATCAAAGCGCGGGAAGCGGACAACAAGCCTTTATTGACGCTTTGAAAAAAGCTCTTTTGGGCGGAGATACGCAAACGCAAGGATTTCAAGCGGAAAAAGAAAGATTGATTAAACAGCAATACGCGCAACCAACGGATGAAAGACAGCGATTGATTGAAGCGGGCATTGACAATCCTTTTGAAAGACAGAAAAGAATATCCGAAGCATTGGGGACGACTGAATCGGCCTTGTCTGCCGTGTCTTCCCGTTTGGCCGGACTGGGTAAAAGCCGAGAGGATTTACTGCAACAGGGAGTAAAAGGATATGAAGCGGATTTAGCGACAAAAGATGAATCAAGACAGGCGGCGGCCAATGCCCTAAAAGAGGCGATGGGCTTGGTGACCAAGGCGCAAGCCGAAGAAAAAATGAATAAACAAAAACAAGAGGAGGCGCTTTTAGCCAGACAAGAAAAAGCGCAAGAAGCGATTCAAAAGAGAAAAGAAAAACTGGAAGATGAGGCGCGCGGTTATAAACAGAAAATTGATTTTGAGAAGTTTAAAGCGGGATTGAAACCGAAAAAAGGAACAAGCGGAGGAGGGAGCATTATAACAGGCGGCACGAAGTTTACCGCTCAAGAAAAAAGAAAGCTGGAACAGGCCGGCCTTACAGACGCGCCGCGGCAAAAACAACTGGATTTTATTTATGGCAAGGGAACGGAAACAACGCCCAAGCCGACCACTTTGGGAGCGTATGAACCGCTTAAAGGGCAATACGAAGACGCCTATCTTAAATGGCTGGCCGCTCAATCCACTTTGCAAGGAATGCAATTAGATCCGGCTAATCCCAATGTGCGAAAACAGTGGGAAGCAAGCACGCAGAAAAAATCATCTTCTAATTCTTCATCATCCGGTATTCCGTCTTTTGAAGACTTATTAAATCTGCCTTAATATTATGCCGTCTATTTTACAGATGATTGCCAATGCCGGTAAAAAGATAGGGAAAATTCCCGCGCAAAACGCGGCGACTCTCTTGAATATTGCCAAAAAGAATGTAAAACAAACGGGCAAAGGAATAATGGCGGTGTCAAAAGTCGGACAAAAAATTCTTCCTTTTGGAAAAACCGTCTTAATTGAAGCGCCAGCCAGAGCGGCCGCTTCAATCGCTTTAGATACAAAAAAACAGCCATTATTGATTCCTCAATCGCCGGCGGAAAAATTGTTTTTTGGAAAAGAACCAGTAGAGGCATTAAGCAAAAGAATCAAAGAGTCTCCTCAAAAAGCTGAAGCATTGGGTATCCCAAAAAAAACCGCTCAATTTGTCGGCCCGATGGCGGTTGCCGGATTTACCGTACTTGATCTATTGCCGGCGGGCGGAGCAAAGAAGAAAGCGGTGCAAATCGTTAAGCCGTCAATTGCCAAAAATATTATTGAACAAGGAGCGAAACAAGTGGAAAGAATCGCGCCAAAAACCGCCCAAGCGATGAGAGCGATTGATGTATCTAAGAAAGCCTTTTCTTCTTTAAGTATTGCAAGAAGCAGTAAAAACGATTTCTTGGATTTAGCGACAAAATCGTATATACCTAAAAGAAAAATAATTCACGACAAAATTATTTCCTCTGCGATAAAGAACTCCCCAAGCGTTGAACATCCAACCATTACGATCGTTACGGGGCATTCTGCTTCTGGAAAAAGCAGATTCGCTAAAGATGTACTGGAAAAAGAGCGTCCAAGCGCGGTTGTTATTGACCCCGATAAAATTAAAATGCAACTTCCGGAAAAAGACAAAATATATCTTCACGATGAATCAGGAGATATTGCGACACGATTATTCAAAGAAGCAATGGGGGGTAAAATGGGGGGTAAAAAGGATATTATTTTTATTGGAAATATTAAAAATAATGAAAAATATAAAACAATGCTTGACAATTTTCAAAAAGCAGGCTATAATATGGATATTAGAGCCGTACAAGTAGATAGACGCACCGCTTTACAGCGTGGAATAAAAAGATCGCTCAAACAACCGGTACCGGCAATAGAAGTTGCAAAAAGTTATGACAATTATAAACAAGGACTGGAATTATTAAAAAAGTATTCTAATATAAAAGTATATGAAGGAACAAAAGATTTTACAAAACAAGTTGGAAGAACAGAATTCCAAACAACCCAAATACGGAAGTCTGGAATGGGAGGATTCAGTTTGGGAGGACGCGGCTTACCGAGGGACTCTTCCGGAACAATTGAATCAACCTTCTTCCAAGACGGATCAAAAATAAAAGATGGTTCTTTAAGTATTGGTAAAACCATAAAAGAACGGGGATTTTTTAAAACTGTAACGGAATCCAAACAGACACCTTCAGAGCTAAAAGGACTGCTTAAAGATACGGGCGCGGGAATTTCCACAAAGTCTAAATTTTACGATGTGGCTACCGATAAAGCGGCATTAGACGCGGCCAAAACGAAAATCAATCAAAATATTGATGAAGCGTTTTCTTTTGTCATATCGGAAAAAAATCCCTCCAAAGAACACATTGCCACCGGTATTGAATTGATGAAAAGATTTTCCGGCGAAGGCAACCAAATAAGGGCGGCTGATATTTTTGAACATTTAGCCGAACAATTGACTAAATCCGGTCAAACAATTCAGGCCGCTTCCCTTTGGAATAAACTTACTCCTGAGGGACAAATATTAACGCTAACCAGAAAAATTAACAGTTATAATAAAAAAATACAAGATACGGGCGGGCTTTTTGGCTTGGGCAAAAAACTTCCCGGATTATCCAAAGAACAAATCAGAGGATTATTGGATGAAGCCAGAAAAATAGCTGAAATTCCCGATGAATTAGCCAGAAAAAAAGCGGAGTATTTTTTTCAAGATAAACTCGCCTCATTTATTCCTTCATCGGGTTTAAAAAAAGCAGTAACGGTTTGGAAAGCCGGTTTATTGACGGGATTAAAAACGAGCGGACTAAATATCGGATCAAATATTTCTCATAGTACCCTTTTAGAACGGGTTAAAGATATTCCAAGCGCGGGAATTGATATTATTGCCTCATTATTTACCAAAAAACGAACCTTGCCGGCATTTGCCGGAGGATACAGAAAAGGACTTAAAGAAGGAGCCGAAAAAGGCTGGGAATATGTCGCTACCGGATTTGATGAACGAAATATCGGAGCAAAACTTGATTTGCAAAAAGTTAATTTTTCCAAAGCCCCCATTGGCCGATTTCTTCAAAAATATACCAATACTGTCTTTCGCGTTATTGGCGGAGAAGATCAGCCGTTCTTTTATGGTTCTTTAAGCCGCGCAATTTTTTCGCAAGTCAAAGCTAATGGAATGAATCAGGGTTTAAAGGGTACAACCTTGAAAGAATTTATAGAAAACGGCATTAAAAATCCTTCCGAAGATATACTGAAAACCGCGTTAAAAGAAGCAGAAATAGCCGTCTTTGCCAATAAAACAAAATTGGGACAATTAGGCCGCGGTATTCAAAAAATGGGCGGCGGTCTTGGAGAGTTTGCCGTTCCTTTTTCTCGCACGCCATCAGCCGTAGCAATGCAAGTAATCAATTATAGTCCGATTGGATTCATAAAAACCGTGGCGGAAAATATCGGTAAGGGCAAATTTAATCAAAGAGCTTTTTCACAAGGAATAGGACGCGCCATTACCGGCACGACTATTTTAGGCTTAGGCGCCCATTTAATGAATAAAAACAAAATAACGCTTAATTATCCGACGACCGATAGAGAACGGCGGCAATGGGAATTAGAAGGGAAACAAGCCAATAGCATTAAAATCGGCAATAAGTGGCGCTCCGTCGCTTCTTTTGGGCCAGCCGGATTCGCTTTGTTAATCGGCGGACATATTCAAAAAGCCTATAATGATACAGGAAGCGCAGTTAAAGGAATGGGTCAAATTATCGGCGGCGCGAGCAAATCTTTTACTGAGCAAACATTTTTAAAAGGAATAAATCAAATAACGGAAATATTAAATGATCCGGTGCGCAATGGTCCGGCTTGGTTAAAGAATTTTGTCGCTTCGTTTATCCCCACACTTTCAAAAGATATAGCCGTTTCTCTTGATCCTTATCAAAGAAAAACAGAAAATATTCCGGAAGCGGCGGCGGCGCGTATTCCTATTTTACGAACTTCCGTATTGGAAAATAAACCGAAAATAGATGTGCTGGGCGAACCGCTAAAAAGACAACAAAGCGCGATTGCTTCGCTTCTTGATCCGACCAGACCGTCAACTATCCAGTCAACTTCCGTTATCAATGAATTAAATCGTTTAACGGAAGCGGGTTATAAAGTAACTCCGACTCAATTTGGCGAAGAAAAAAAATTTGATATTTTAACCGATGAACAAAATATTAACTTGCAAATGGCGGCGGGACAAAACTTAAATAAGGTTTTGGGAAAAATAATAATCAGTGATTGGTGGCAAACCGCCGATGATGAAATGAAAGAAAAAGCGATAAATAAATACACGGAAGACGCAAGATTTTACGCACGAATGGGAATGCTGAATTTTCTCTTGTCAGATATAAAAGACCAAAATCAAAAAATATTGAAATTAAAAGAACTCATCAAAGACGGATTCGTCAACAAAGAAATGTATAATAAATTTATGCTAAAATAACCATTCTTTCATATAAGGAACGGTATAATAAAGAAATGCTAAAAACATCCAAATTAAAAATACGGCGGCTAAAATAGTTGATATTCCGTCAAGAAATTTATCCCATTTATTCATATAATTACAAGCTAACATAAACTAAAATAAAAGTCAATAACTTATGGAAAATCAACCGATAGATAAAACTCAAATCATCATTCACGGCATTTTGGCCGCCATAGGCGGAATAGTCCGAGTATTGGCGGAAAATAAGAAATATTCAGTCTGGTATTATTTGTCGCAGACGGTTATTTCTTCTTTCTCCGGTGTGATTGTCGGTCTGCTGTTAAAAGAATTTATGAACAGCGAATATTTGATAATGTCATTTAGCGGAATGGCGGGATATTCCTCATCCGGTATTTTGCACATACTCTCCGTAAAATTGCAGAATTATTTAAAAGATAAACCTTTGTGATATGAATATCCCGCCTGTGGATAAACCCCTTGATTTCTTCACATTAACTATTATACTTATTCTATTGGGATTGATTGTCGTTTCTTTGATTCAATTTTTAGGAAATTAAGAGTTTAATCGGGTAATTTGACTTTTTTTGGATATTTGATTGAACTTTTTTAAAGGTAATTATAAACTTCTTACGAAGTCGCGATACGGAAATGATAGGATTTGCAATATTTTTAATACTGATTTTTGCAATAATCGGCGGCATAGTCTGGCTGTATTTTATCCTGGATTTCTTAAAATTCCTTAAAATCACGATTGTTTTTCTTTTTTTCTTGATAGCAAATTGGCATATTCTGAATGATAAATTATGAAAAGTAAACTAGAAATACGGCCATTAAGCGTCAATGCTTGCTGGCAAGGACGCCGCTTTAAAACTCCGGAATATAAAACCTATGAAGAAGAAATGCTTTTGCGTCTGCCAAAAGAGAAAATGATAAAAGGCAATGTTGAGGTATATATTATTTTTTTCTTTAAATATCCAAAAAAAAGAGATGTGGATAATTGTATTAAACCGATTTTAGATATTTTTGTAAAAAAAGGATATATAGAAGACGATCGTTTCATCACACATCTGGATATTTCAAAAGAAAAAAGCGAGAAAGAAGGCTTTGCTTTTGAAATTATTGAAGAAATTTTATGAAAAGAAAAGGTCGCCATAGAATTAAAAAATATTATTGGTTAATCAAACATTTATTATCATTGATAATTAAAAATAATATTATGTATTCTAAAATCAAAGAATTAGTGTCATCGGTTCGTTTTCTTCAACTGGTGATCGTAGCCATTTTGCAGATTGTCGCCAAAGAAGTGCCGGATAGCAAAAGCATTATTGACGCGGTATCGGCTTTATTGGTCGGCTCGGTAGCGATAGGAACAATTGATCGCGCTTCAACGAAAATAGGCGGGAAGTAAAAACAAAATAACCGCTCGGTATCGCGGATATCTTTAGCGATATCGGGACTTTAAGACCACCTAATCACTGGCTATACGGGAAAACATTAAGGACTGGGAATATACTCGGGCCTGAAATGACAAAGCCGCTATGATGGCGGTACAATGGCCCGTATATTTATCTTCTGTATAAGTTAGACGCATTTTGTACACATCTTGGACACATCTCTAAAATGCGTACAAAAAACCATAAAAAAAGGACATTAAATGCATAGATTTACTGTTCTTTGATAAAATAACCAACAAAAGGAGGTGAAATGAAAACTTTAAAATGCGAGAAGTGCGGCGGTTTCACCGAACATCTTTTTAACGGCAGTTGCGAAATCTGCAAATGGTGTCTGAAAATTTATCAATTTTCAGATGAGGAAATTTTAAATGAGATAAGAAAGCGAGGGTACAACAATGAATAAGTCATTCATTGAACACAAAGACGAGGTAAGCTTGGAAGAAGTCAACCAAATGCTGGAAGACTTGGATTCTCTGCTTTACGAAGTGGAAAGATTTAATGAAGTCCTATCGGAAAAGATTATCAAAAGACACCCGATCTTCTGCTCATTTATTCGCGCTCTCTTAATTTCCAACTGCCACGCCACAAAAGCGACCATTCAAATCCGGCACATCTTGGAAAAAACGCTGGACGGTTATTTAGACAAGAGTGATGACAACTCATCGGCTCATTCATAGGAGGGATAACAATGTTAAAAGGACACTGCCTGAAAAAAGGAATATTGATTGCTGATAGGAAGTTAATAGACTTTTGCTTAAAAGTTGAGTGCAAATTCTTGCGCTGGAAAATCTGGCGGGTGGAAAGAAACCTGCGCCGATTGGGCCGCATACAAGATTTAAAGGAGAACAGCGATGACAACAATGGAAAGGTTAGAGTTAGATAAATGCAAGGGAGGTTGCGGGCGTATCAAAAAGCATAGTGTTTGGATTTTTATGTCTGAATATCAGAAAGTCTTGATCGTAAAGTATTACGATGTGTCTTACAAGCTTAGCTTTCTATGCGATGATTGCCGAAAAAAGATATTGGCTGGCGAACCGATTGAATAACGCCTCCTTAAACTGAAAAGCGGCCTCTTTTTCTTTTAGAAGCCGCTTTATTTTCCGCGTTAAAACAATCTTTTATTGCAAAGCGTGCAATATCCTCTGCCTTCCCAACCCACCGGATAATCAATATCCGCTCCGCAACACTGGCTTTTAAATCCAAAATATATTAAAAATTTGAGCCAAAGATTATCTTTACGGAGGCGACCGTGAATAAAGCGGGTTTTTAACATTCTAATAGCTAAATTGCCTAAAAAAAGAATTTGAGATATTTTTTCTTTTTTCATAAATTTATATGAATTTAAATAATATTTTAACTATTGCAATGTCCGTGAGTATTGAAAATAAAATACAAAAAATAATCATAGACACGGTTGGAAATCCAATATCTTTTTTTTCAATATTTTGCCTTTCCCAAAGAAATAAAGTAATTGAAGTTATCATAAAACTATCCCTTTGCTTTCAGCTATTTTTTTAATAATATCCCGCTCATTGTTGCGAATGCGCTTATAGCTCCGCCATTTATCCATTGATTTGTCAGAGTCTTGACTTTCAATCTCGTCCCATTTTTCTGTGAGTGTATTCATTAAAAGCAGTAGGAGTTTTTTGGTGATGTCTTTTTCAAAAGAAGTGAAAGCCAAATCCAGTTGATTCTCAAAAACACTTTCATCAATATTACCATCGTGGTCTATGCCATATTGAAGCGTTATAATCAATCCTTTGATTATTTCTTTTTTCATAAATCAAAACTTCAATCCGTCAGACAAAGGAATTTTATCGTATTCTTCATTGGATATGTTAATAATTTTATTATCATCTATCCCGCTTCTTTGTAAAAAAGTTAACAAGGCTTTGACATCAAGACTATCGCCAAAGACATATTTTTTATTATGGATAACTAAGGCGAAGCTTCCATTCGCGCTATTGCGAATTATTTTATTTTCGTATAAAGGGTTAATATAATTCCTGCCGTCCTGTAAAATCCAATCGTAGTAAAGACCTGTCATATTTTTAAAAATTATCTCCTAATGGGATTTTTTTGTAATCCGCTTCGGTAATACTGATAATATCGTCTTTGATGAGGCCGCGATCAATGGCCGTGAGAGCGGCAAGGCCAGCTCTTTGAGCGGTTATTACCCGCCTCTTGCCATTAAGCACAAAAGCATATTCGCCATTCGTGCTATTGCGCACTATCTTATTTTCGTAATTTGTCATAGATAATATTTCTTTAATTATAATTTCGGGGTCAAGGCGGATTCCTCCGCCACTGACTATTTGGATATGAAGATGTTTACCCGAAGTAATTGAGCCGGTATTTCCCGATTTGGCGATAAGCTGATCTTTTATTATTTTATCGCCAATAACTAATCCGGCTTCATATTCGCTTAAATGAGCAAATTGCCAGCTTCTGCCTTGCTCGTCTGTAATATGAAGCCATTTCCCACCCTCATTGCCCGTATAAATATTTCTCACAACCCCTTTAATCGGTGAAACAATCCCCTCGTAATCAGCTTGATAATCAACCGCGCCTCCCAATCCCGCGGCGATATGCTCTTTGAATCCCCTAATGAGTTTTCTACTTTCAATGGTGAACATATTTTATTTATATTTTTTCTTATTCCAAGATATTATTCCTTTTTTAAACTGTGTATGTATCATTTTTTTCATTACTTCAGGATGTCCATTTTTCGTATGTTGTCCGTGTGTGGCGAAAAGTATAAGATTTTCAATCCGATTGTCTTTTGGATCGCCGTTGATATGATGTACTACTTCTTCTTTTGTAAGATAGCGTCCGATTTTCTTTTCCATTATAAGGCGATGTTCGGCAATATGTCCTTGTTTATTGGAAAAAGGATGTTCGGGTTTAAAAATATACCAATATCCGCTTCTTTCAATTTTTCCTTTAAATCGCGGCCTTGGATTATGTCCGCGTTTAAATTTGGCTTTTTTCCTTAATTTATTTATTGCGGGTATTTTTTCTTTACATCCGCATTTGCAATATATGTATTTCATAATGTAGTTATTATACACTATGAAATATATTTGTCAAGTTTTATACCTTTCGGTATTTTTTCGTAATTATCTATGGGTATTCTCATATTAAATTTATTTATTTAATTAAATCTTTAATGTTAACCCGCTCAATGTTTTTATAATTCAATTCAGTTTTTTTGCTTCTCCGCCACGCGATCTTCAACATCAAGGATAGAGGCATATAGCTTTTATGCTTTTGGCGGATATTATTCAATCGGCGAAAGAAGCGGAGGAGTTTCATAAAACAATTATTTGAAGTTTCTTTTTTCCAAATTGAATCGCTGAATTATAATTTTCGGTAAATATATCAAAGGTGTCGCCTTGCCATAACCAATCCATCCTTTTTTTTGTATATGCGGATGATTATTCATAAAATATTTTCTACCGCAATGATATTTTTTAATCTTTAATCCTCTATTATACCCCATATCCATTTGAGAAGTATGCAGATGATGATGTTCTGAATCGGTTAATAATCGTAGATTTTCAATTCTATTATCATCTCTAATCCCGTTAATATGATGTACTTGCTCCCATTTTTCCAGTTGCCGTTTAATGTGTTTTTCCATTACATAGCGATGTTCAAGAATTTTTTTACTTGTTTGCGGATGATTCAATACTTTATATCCTGTTGCTTTATGCAACCAACCCTTTCCTTTTCCTTTATTCGGATTTAGTGTTGTTCGTTTTCGTCCAGTCATTTTACTACTTACTGTTTTCCAATAACATTTACGCGAGCAGTATTTTGATTGATTCCAGTCTTTTGAAGATTGAAATGTTGATCCAAAATAAATATTTTCACAAACTTCACAATTCTTTTGTTTTGTCTTGTCTTGATTGAGTTTTTTATTTCTAATTCGTTTCTTCAACATATATGGGTAATTTTTTAATGCCAAACCTTATGGCACTAATTATATTATACCCATAATACCAGTCAAGGCGATTCTTGCCAGAATAGCGTTTATTCATTCGATCCCGCACCGTGCAAACTCCCAAACCGGCAATTTTAATCTTTGTGCCGAATTTATAATCATTTGAAGCGCAAGTATTCTCATTTTTTTGATATAATTTCCAAATATTTTGTCCATTGGCTGATATTTCCGGAGTATCATCTGTTTGTTTTGGATCGGATGTATAGGCTGTTATTGTCGCCCAAGCGGTATATGTCTTTTTCGCTTCAAATGGACAAACGACTTCTTTCAATCCGCAGATAATCTCATCGTCTTCCGTTCTCGCTTCCGCCGACTCGGGAGGAAGAACCTCCTCAATGCTTGTCGTAAGAGATTTTTCCCCGCGGCCGGCAGAAGCCATAACGGAAAATCCTATAATGAATAATGTTGATAAGACGGCAAATGGAATAACCTGATACTTATTTTTCATATTCGGTAATTAAGTGGCAAAGACAATTTTCGTCTTCACAATAATCTCGTGAAGTCGGGTGAGCAATGTTAATATGCCAGCATTTTTTACAATGGTTAGCCTCATTAGTCATAAATTGATTCTTTGTCTCATTTTTCATATTTTAGTACTTAACTTTTAGTAATTCCATTTGTTCTTTTGCTATTCGTTCGCGGCCAATCGCATAAGCGAAAATAAACATATCTTCCATTGTTCCACGAGTAATTATTTTAGAATATACTTCATATTCTTCTTTTATCAGTTCCGGTTTTTTCATATTGCTTGTGGGTGTTTCCATATTTTTTTGTGATATTTGTTTGCAATTTTCACAAATTTGGAAAACGCCTCCGCTATTCCTAAAAGAATTTTTAGCGTTTGGATTACAATTTGCGCACATCTTCATATATTTTAATCTTGATTTTTCATAAACAATTAGCTTTTACTAATTTGTCTATTTCGTTTTTCATAATATTTATTCTTTTATTAAGTCTTGGATATTTATCCCGGCTTTTCTTTCTTTACCAGTTATCTCGCATTTATGTTTCTTTTCTTTTTGGCACTTGTCCTTTCCTTTTGAACGGCTTTTTTGCGCGGGGGTTTTCATAAATTATTCCTTCGGTTCTTTAAATAACAAATAAATCAGATACGCAATTCCCGCCAAAAACAACAACCTTTTATTATTCAAAATTAAGTTTTTCATATTATTCAAAGAGTTAGTAATAAATTCTGAAATATTTTCTTGAGTCGGAAAGTTCATAATCCCCTTTCTAAAAATTTTTGAAGAATAGGTAAGAAATCCCACAAAAATTTAATAATAATAATCCAAAAAATAATTTTAATGATATACGGCATAGCTATGAAGTTTTTAATAGTAATATTTTTCTTCGCGCTTTTGATCAAATTCTCTTTTAAAATTATTTCATCTTCAACGCTTCTCCATTGTCTCACAATTACGCTTCCTATTTTTAATGAAAAAGAAGTTATATCCTTGTCATTATGTTTAGGGCAAAACTGATATTTTCTCCAAGTCCTCGTTTCAATAGTTGTCCAATTCTCGGGATATCTTAAACTGGGGATATCCCTCGCGGTAGGAATAAAAATAGAATCGGAACATATATCACAAATGATGCGAACATCCCATCCATATTTCCACCATTTTCGTTTTTTTAAATTATATTTTTGTGATGGATCGATCATACTGTTCTGAATTTGGGATCGGAATATCGGTTAAAGAAGCTATTTTATCCAAATAATTTGTGAATTGTATTTTATCTAATCGCGCGGTGCTGGCCGGTCTTTTATATTCAATCTTTTTTCCTTTGATAATCACTTGGCTGAATATCGGCGGCAGGAATTTTCTTTTAAAAAACTCATGCAGTTCTTGCGCGTCATTGCCGGTGTCATCGCCGATAATTTCCAAATATTTCCAATAAAGCCGATTCTGCGGAACATTCCTTTTGTCTTTTACTTTTTTGATGGCAATGATTATGTCCGGCTCAATCTTTTTCAAATATTCAATTCCTTTCCCGACTGAGCCGAAATAATCCATAAACTATTTTTTATCTTCCGGAGCAAAAGGTATTTCATTGAGAAAGTCATCGGGCATTTCCTCGTGAGCGGGCGCGATCCCTTTCATCGTATTTTGAATTTGCGTTCCCTCTTTTTCGTTGTCTCTTATTTTTTGTTGCAATTCTTGGACGGTCGGAGCCTCGGCAATGGCCTTTTTGTCTTCTTCGGTTAAAGGCGTATTATTGCGGGCGGGCGTGGTGGTATATACCACTTCCTTAGTTCCGGCCCCTTTGGCGTTGATCGTCATATCATACGGCATTGGCACCTCGGTGAAAGCGTAGTCTTCCGACATTTGCAAACTCTCAATCTGCCGATAAATAGTATTGGCCATAAAGAACGGCTTGACTATTCCGTCTTTGCGGTCAATCACTTGGCATAACCATTTGAAAGTGAGCTGGTTTTTATAAAATGATTGATGCGGCAGGCATTCAGAGATCAGCCGGACGCGGTTCGCGCCCTCTGATAATTTGAAATATTGGCCTTTTTCCAAATTGTATTCCTTTTTTACCGATTCGTAATTCGCGTTGAAGTTGAACTTCATAATGTTAATTTATTTAATTTTTAATAAGAATCAGTGGATAAATAATAATCTTCGTATAATGCTTTGTTTGAATTTTCATATTCTTCCTCGTCCGGCAGTCTTTCAGGATTTGTATTTTGCTTCTTAAAGTGTTCTATTTTTTCTTGTTGCTGGCAGACGAAACAAAGAAATTTTATTGCGTCAAAATTGTAAAATTCCATTATCGGATAAGAAATATACGATCCTTCGTTAATGCAACCACCGCCGTAAATCTGAAACAAGCTGGCTAATGTCGCCGGTCTGGCGTCCCTCATCTTCTGCGGACTATCCGCGTCCATCTCTATCTTCTCTTTGGCCAATAAGTTTTTTTTAATTTGCTCGTTATTTATATTCATATTGTGTGTAAAAAATAAAGGCGAATAATGGAAATCACCGTCCAAATAATTATAATTCCGTAAATAATCCATAACCACGGGAAGATAACCGCCAGCCAGATAAGTCCAATAATTGTTAAAGAAAGTGTTGTTATGGATGATATGTCTCTCATAATTTTATTCGTTAATTGAAGTTAATAGCCAAATAATAATTATCACATATATAATCCATAGCCAGATAAGTCCGATAATTGTCGCCGATAATATTAAGCATCCCATAATAATATAAATTATTCGCTGAAAAATCTAATTTTAATATTTTTTGGACTCCATTCTTTATTGATTTTCTCGCAAAGCTTTATTGCTTTTTCCGCTTCGTATTCCAGATTCCATATCGCGCGATTATCCGCTACATATCTTTGAATTCTTCGCGCATCCAAATTTCTGGCAATAATTTCAATTTTATTTGATGTCATAAGTTTGCACTACTTGTAATAATTTTCCTTTGTAATATTGCGCTCTTTCGCCAATATCTCGGCCATCTATTTCAATGCGATATAAACAAGGCTCCCCCATATCATTACGATATTTTTGGATTTTATTCACCATTACTCCTTTTTCATTTTTTTCAAAAATATCAAACCTATAATTATGTCTTTTTAGAGTTGCTTCACTTTTTGGGTGTTCCATATTTAATTTTAATTGAAGTCAACGTATAAATTTTTATGAAGGCGAATTAAAGATTGATAATGCTTGGTATCTGTTCGGCCTTTGATTATCAGATCGTCAA
>CAZLYJ010000002.1:0-26486 GCA_964563845.1 uncultured Candidatus Saccharibacteria bacterium
ATAAAAAGTGTCACGGGAAGTGACATCTCGCAATTCTGAGCAAAGTCGAAGGATAAAAAATGTCATGGAAAATAGATAGCAATGATCAACCCAATTTTAGAACAGAAAATGGATAAGATTGCAGAGCAGATTTTTGGTACTGAAAAAGATCCGGATCAAATTCCTATTAATAGAGAATCGGGAGAAAAATTAGAGAAACTAACTCCTCATTGGATTAAATATGCACTGGATGATAAGGGTGAGCCGATTGCGTGGTCAATTGTCGTTCCTACATCTTTAGAAATGATGAATAAATTTCTTAGAGGGGGAATTACCGAAAAAGAACTGCTGGATTTAACGAAGCCGCAAGATATGTATGAGGCGTTATATCTTTGTGCCATAGTAACGGTTCCGGAACATCAGAGAAAGGGTTATGCTTTGAAATTGACTATCGAATCAATAAACAGTATTCCGCACGTGGAAAATGTAAAATTGTTTGTTTGGCCGTATAGTACTGAAGGTGCTAAATTTATTGAGAAGCTTAGTAAAAGTTTGAAAATCAATATTTTGCTTAAACAATAAAAACCAAAAGTGCTATGGGGCGTAATAAAACTTACGGCACCACGATTATCATTTTTTCTTCAGGTTTTTTGTAATTAAATTTTGACCGCAATTCTTTTTCCAAATTTTCCGGTAGGGAAAAATATTCTATTTCAGATTTAATTTTAGCGTTTTCCGCAATTAAATTATCGGCTTTAGTTTTCAAAATCCCGAATTTTTCTTTTGATTGGCTTAATTCTTTGAAAATAAAATAAATCTGCGTCCAGGTTGCCAATAGAACAATTGTTAAAATAATAAAAATTACTGTTTTCATTTGATTCTGTTACATTATACTATACCTTATGGATTACAATAATATCCGCAATTTTGTCATTATCGCTCACGTTGATCATGGAAAATCCACTTTAGCCGACCGGTTTTTGGAAATTACCGGAACGATTGAGTTGCGGCAGATGCGGTCGCAATATTTGGATCAACTTGAATCCGAAAGGGAAAGAGGAATCACCATCAAAATGGCCCCTGTTCGAATGTCTTACATCCTAAACGCTAAATCCTATATTCTCAACCTGATTGATACACCGGGTCATCAGGATTTTTCTTACGAAGTTTCTAGAGCTCTGGCGGCGGTGGAGGGCGCGATTTTATTAGTTGACATAACTCAAGGAATTCAAGCTCAAACTTTGGCAAAATTTTATGCGGCAAAAAAAATGGGTTTGAAAATTATCGGCGCAATCAATAAAGTTGATTTGATGAATGATGAAGAGGAATTAAGCAAAAGAATAAAAGAATTAGCCGACTTGATTGGTTGTCAGCCAAAAGAAATTCACAAAGTTTCCGGGAAAACAGGAGAAGGAGCGCAACAACTTTTAGCGGCAATTATAAGCCAAGTTCCACCGCCAAAAGATTCAGTTTCTGATTTTAGAAGGGCCCTTATTTTCGATTCTTTTTATGATGATCATAAAGGAGTGGTCGCTTCAGTTAGAATTTTCGACGGCGAATTTAATATTGGCGATGAAATTTTGCTTGCGGCTGTTGATGAAAAAATCAAAATCAAAGAATTAGGTTATTTTTTGCCGAAAATTAAAGCGGCTGAAAAATTATCGGTCGGAGAAATCGGTTATATCGCCACGGGCATAAAAGAGCCGGAAAAAATTAAAATTGGAGACACAATAATAAATCTCAAATTTAAAATCTCAAATCTTAAATCTTTTGTCTTGCCGGGTTATGATGAACCAAAACCCGTAGTGTTCGTCAGTTTTTATCCAGAAGCCAACGATAATTATCAAGAATTGAAAATTGCTTTTGGTAAATTAAAACTTAACGATTCCGCTTTAAACATAGAATCGGATTTTAATGAGGTTTTAGGAAGAGGATTCAAGGTCGGTTTTTTAGGAAAACTTCATTTTGAAATTACTACAGAACGTTTGGAAAAAGAATTCGGCGTTAAAACAATCAATACTTTTCCTTCGGTGGCTTATAAATTAAAAACGGATAAAAATTATATTATTGTTAAAAATCCGGCGGATATGCCCGATTATTGCGAAGAGGTTTTGGAACCGATGATAAATATTGAAATTATTTCTCCGACAAAATATCTTGGGAATGTTTTACAGCTTAAAGAACAATTCCGGATGGAAAATTTGGAAACAAAAAATCTTGGAGAAAGGATTATGTTGACCGCTAAAATGCCGCTCTCGGAAATGATTGCCGATTTTGACGATCGTTTAAAATCGGTTTCCGAAGGATTTGCGTCTTTCAGTTATGAATTGGCCGATTACAAGAAAGCTGATTTGCGGAAAATGGAAATTTTGGTTGCCGGAAAAATGATAGTTGGGTTGACGCGGATGATTCATGAAACAAAATTGGAAAAAGAAGCTAGAAAATCTGTTGAAAAATTGAAAAATATTTTGCCACGTCAGCAGTTTTCTCAAGCGATTCAGGCAATGGCTGGCGGACGGATTATCGCGCGGGAAACGGCGCCGGCAATGAAAAAAGACGTTACAGGTCATCTTTATGGCGGTGATAGAACAAGAAAGATGAAATTATGGAAGAAACAGAAAAAAGGGAAAAAGAAATTATTAAGCCGAGCCGATGTTTCTATTTCAGCCGAAGTATTTAAGGAAATGGTAAAATAATGAATAAAATTCGGTTTTTGACAATATTGTCGGGGATTATTGTCATTTTCGGCTTTTATTTTGTTTTGGGCGGTTTTTATCCGATCGCTTTGGTTGATTTTAAGATAATCAGCTCTCGGGATTTTGACAAAGATTATTTTGGCACTTTGACTTATTATAAAAACGCTCTTGATGTTTATGACAGCGATTCGGCTTTGATTAACGCGGACGAAGTTAAAAATGAACTTAAGCGGGCGGTTTTGGATAATTTGATAGAAAACATTTTAATTGATAAAGAATTAAAAAAAGAATCAAGCTCCATTGATATAGATGAATTGGCGGATAAAAAAATTGAAGAAGCAATAAGGGGAAAATCGGTTAAGGAAGAAGCGAAAACTCTTTATGGATTTTCTTATAAAGAATTTAAGGAGAGAGTGTTGATTCCTCAAGCAAAAAAAGAAATTCTAGAAACAAATTTTCTTTCAAAAGGAGAAAATTTTGAGGGAAAAATCATTGAAGCAAAATCTAAGACAAAAGTAATGATATTCTTGTCAGGCTTTGAATGGAACGGCAAGGAGGTTATAATTAAATAATGCGGGATTAGTATAGTGGCAGTACGCTTGCTTCCCAAGCAAGGGGCGCGAGTTCGATTCTCGTATCCCGCTTAATTTAATGAAATTTATTTCTTCTTTTACAAACAAAGATTTATCCGGCGAAATTTGCCTTTTAAGGGTTGATTTTAATTTGGATTACAATGAGGCGGCGGCAATTAAAATAAAAGATAAAAAAACTTGGCCTTTGCGTTTGAGCCGGTCCTTGCCAACAATTAAATTTTTATTGAATCGCGGCGCGAAAATTTTAATTCTTTCTCATCGCGGCGATCCGATTAAAAAAATAAAAAATCCCGCTTCAAAACTTATATTATCGCCAAACGAAAAAAAAGAATTTAGTTTGAAATTCGCCGCCGATTTTTTATCAAAAGTTTCGGGGAAAGAGACGATTTTTTTTGACGATTTTAATTTCAAGCGAATTAAAAAAAATATTGATAAGGCGCCGGCAAAAAGCGTTTTTTTATTGGAAAATTTGAGATTTTTGGACAAAGAAGAAAAAAACGACAAACAATTAAGTAATCAATTGGCGAGTTTGGGAACTTTTTACGTTAACGACGCTTTTGGCGCGATTCATCGCAATCATTGTTCAATAGCGGCCTTGGCAAAAAGATTTCGTCAAAACGCTTACATGGGCATTTTAATTGAAGAAGAAATAAAAAATCTTTCGCGAGTCGCGAAAAATCAAAAAAAGCCATTTGTTGTTATTTTGGGGGGAGCCAAAGTTTCCGATAAAATAGGAGTTATTAAAAATTTCGCGTCTAAAGCCGATTATTTTCTGGTCGGCGGCGGTATTGCCAATACTTTGTTCAAATTGAACGGTTTGCCTATTGGAGATTCTCTTTGCGATAAAAACACCGATTTTAAAATATTGGCTCCAAAATTAAGGCGTAAAATTATTTTGCCCGAAGACACGATTATTTATAAGCGGCAGATTTTGGATATTGGCCCGAAGACCGCGAAAAAATACGCGGAAATCATAAAAAAAGCTAAAACAATTATCTGGAACGGGCCGATGGGAATGATCGAGGATAAAAGATTCTCAAAAGGGTCGGAGGCAATAGTAAAAGCGATTTTTAAAAGCCGGGCTTTTGCCGTAATCGGTGGGGGTGAAACCATAGCTTTATTAAAAACCAAAAATTATAAATTAAAAACTAATATCTTTATTTCCACCGGCGGAGGAGCAATGTTAAAATATTTAGCGGCCGAAAAATTACCCGGCTTAAAAGCTTTATCATGAAAAATATTATTATTCTTTATCATAAAAATTGTCCCGACGGTTTTAGCGGCGCTTGGGCGGCTTGGAAAAAATTCGGTAAAAAAGCCGATTATTTTGGGGTGGAATATCAGCAACCGCCTTTGAAAGGATTGAAAAATAAAGAAATTTATATTATTGACTTTTGTTATCAGAAACCGGAAATAATGAAGCGATTGCTTTATGATAATAAAAAAGTCATTGTGATAGACCACCATATTACTTTGAAAGAATTGTCAAAAATATCATCAAAGCGCGTTTTTGATTTGAATCATTCCGGAGCGGTTTTAGCTTGGAAATATTTTTTCCCTAAAAAAGCGACGCCAAAATTTTTGCTTCATGTTGAAGATGTTGATCTTTGGAAATTCAAATTGCCGCATACGAAAGAATTAATGTCGGCCTTAGCCATTTGCGGTTTTAATTTTAAGGTTTGGAATAAAATCGCCGCTGATTGGCAAAATTCTGAAAGCAGAAAAAAATATATTGAGGAGGGCGAAATCATTTTAAAATATGAACAAAAAATCATTGAGCGATTATTGAAAAGCGCCGATAAGGCGAAATTTGGAAATTATAAAGCCGCTGTTGTTAATTCGCCGGTTTTACAATCGGAAATAGGCAATGCTTTGGTAAAATTGGGATATCAAATCGGCGTCATCTGGTCGCAAAAAAATAATAAAAAGAGAATTTCTTTAAGATCAAATGGCAAAACGGATGTTTCTAAATTAGCTCAAAAATACGGCGGCGGCGGGCATAAAGCGGCTTCTGGATTCGCATTAAAAATCGATAAACCATTTCCATGGAAAACAACAAAATAACAATTTATTGCGATGGGGGAAGCAGGGGGAACCCCGGACCGGCGGCATTAGGAATTTATATTTCACAATTTAAAAAAGGATATTCAAAATTTCTCGGCAAAACAACTAATAACGAAGCTGAATATCAATCGGTGATTTTTGCGCTCAAAAAAATAAAACATTCAATCGGCGGCGAAAAAGCGGAAAAATCGGAAATTGAAATAAAAACGGACAGCGAATTGATTGTTAAACAATTAAACGGCGAATATAAAATAAAAGAAAAAACTCTTGTGCCGTTTTTTATTGAAATTTGGAATTTGAAGCAGGATTTTAGCAGAGTTAATTTTATTCACATTCCGCGTGAAGAAAATAAAGAAGCCGATAGATTGGTAAACAGGGAATTGGACAGCCAAAATCCGTTGTTTTAAGTTTTAACTCTTTTGAGCGCGTGGTTGACACTTTTTATATTTAATGATAGAAAATTTATAGCTATATTTGGGTTAGTTTTATAGTAATTCAAATAAATCAAAACTAAAAAAGGAGGACGGGAAATGAAGCAGATAGCTATAGCAATATGTTTGTTGCTGATAAGTGTTGCGGTCATGGTGTATTTGGCGGCGACGAATGAGTATATTTTGGTAGTGATTTTTTCCGCGATGATATTCGTGACGGCGCTTGCGTTGCTTATTGGTGCGGCGAAAAATTACGGGAAGAAATTAGGCAGCGTTGTCAGTCGGGACGAGCTTCTTCTCCGAAAGGGAGTATATGTGGTGGAAGCAGCAGAACAAGTTTTTGCATATTGGCCCGATTTTCCCCGTATGCAAAAGAATCGGGTGTTGGTGCTTCTTCGATCTCTGTCAGATGGTACGCTGTGCGTATGCTACACGAGAGATATTCCGCGTGATTTTCAGGTGAAAATCACGAACGGTAGGCGGGAATATGTGCCATGGTATCCATCATGGAGCACATAAAATTGCAGTAATTGCATCACAAACAAGGCGGCTTTTGAAAAGCCGCCTTTATTTTTCCATCGGTATTGCAAAACAGTATTTTCCAATTGACTAAATTTATTATAGGAGCTATAATATAAACAATCGGCAAGCTAGACGATAGCTCCGACGTATTGTCGGGGAGGAAAGTCCGGGCTCCCGTTCCGTATAAACGGAACAAAAGTATCCGCTAACAGCGGACCACAGTAATGTGAGAGGTGCGAACAGAGACGGTTCGATTTGAAAGAATCGGACAGGCCCGATCCCAAGCTAGTCGGCCTAATTCTGCCATAGGGATAAAAAGCAGAAGTGAAACGGCTAAATCCTTACTGGGTGCAAGGTTGTGCTCCGACGATATGTCGGAGAATGCCGCTAGAGCTCGCGAGTAATCAAGGGCCCAGATAAATTATCGTTATCCGCCAATCGGCGGAACAGAACCCGGCTTATGGCTTGCCGGTTTTTTGTTTTTATCTATGCGCTTTGACGCGCTCGTTTTCCGTAAGATATTGTTTTCGTAGGCGCACGCTTTTAGGAGTAATTTCCAAATATTCGTCGTCAGCCATAATTTCAAGGCCGCGCTCAATTGTCAGCGTAAAAGGCGGAATAAGTTCTATGGCGTCGTCATTGCGAGAAGAGCGCGTGTTGGTGAGTTGTTTCCCTTTGGTCGGATTTACTTTCATTTCTTCTCCTTTTGAAGTGTTGCCGATTACCATACCCTCGTAAACTTCCATGCTTGGGTTGATATAAAGTACGCCGCGTTCTTGTAAATTATAAAGCGCGTAGCCGAGAGCTTTTCCATTTGTCATTGAAATCATTGACCCGGCAAGCCGTTTGCTAATATCTCCGATATGTGGCCGAAATCCGATAAAATGAGATGAAAGAATTCCTTCACCTTTGGTGTCAACGACAAATTGGTTTCGATATCCGAGAAGTCCGCGCGTCGGCCCTTCAAATGAAAGGCGCAAAATCGTATCGCGATGAAACATATTTTTTAAAATAAAACCGCGGTTGCTGAGGCGTTCAATTATAATGCCTTGGTAATCTTTTGGAATATCCACAACCGCTTCTTCAAACGGTTCGTTTTTTACTCCGTTTATTTCGCGAATAATGACTTGCGGTTGGGAAACTTGCAATTCATATCCCGCTCGCCGCATATTTTCAAGTAGAATTGCAATATGAAGTTCGCCGCGTCCATAAACGCGGAAACTGTCCGGTGATGAAAAATCAATTTTTAATCCGACATTCACTTCAAGTTCTCTTTCAAGATATTCGCGCAATTGCCTTGAAGTTACGTATTTTCCTTCTTTCCCGGCAAACGGCGAATTATTCACCAAAAAATTAAGCGAAATGGTCGCTTCGTCAATCGCGATTGCCGGCAATGGTTCCGCGTTGGCGTCAGTTGTTACTGTTTCGCCGATATCAATGTCGGGTAGACCGGCGATAAGGCAAATGTCGCCAGCCATTGCTTCATTTGCTTCCATTCTTTCTAAGCCGCGGAAAGTAAAAATTTTCGCGATTTTTCCGGAACGAATTTCTCCACCTTGTTTTTTTATAAATATATTCGCGCCAGTCGTTGCGATGCCTTCGTATATTCGCCCGATTGCCAAGCGTCCAAGAAAATTATCATATGCGAGATTAAACGGCTGAAATCTCAAAGGTTTTTGAGAAAGTATTTCAGATGAGGAAGCCGGTATATGAGCGATAATAGTATCCAGAAGGGGAGTTAAATCTTTCGATTCGTCGGTAAGACGAAGTTTCGCTATTCCTTCTCGGCCTATCGCGTAGACAATGGGAAAATTCGCTTGTTCGTCATTCGCTCCAAGTTCGAGAAAAAGTTCAAGCGTTTGTTCTTCCGTGAGAGACGGATTGGCGGCTGGTTTATCGATTTTATTAATTACAACGATCGGTTTTAATCCAAGTTCAAGAGATTTTTTTAATACGAAACGGGTTTGGGGCATCGGGCCTTCTTGCGCGTCAATAATAAGAAGCACGGAATCAATGGAACGCAAGACGCGTTCAACTTCGGAACCGAAATCGGCGTGGCCGGGAGTGTCCACGATATTAATTTTAGTGTCTTTATATGAAATAGAAGCGTTTTTAGAATAAATAGTAATACCGCGCTCAAGTTCAAGCGCGTTGGAATCCATGGAAACGCCTTCTTTGGCAACGCCCGTCTGGCGCAGAAGCGCGTCAGTTAAAGCGGTTTTGCCATGGTCAACGTGGGCGATAATTGCGATGTTACGAATTTCCATAATTAAAATTGGCCTCTTCGGCCAAAGATATAAAATACAATACTATATTAAAAAATTTTAGTCAATGAAAATATAAAATTTTGACAAAACGCCTTAACATCTTTATACTTCTTTTTTGATTTGATAAAAAAATGAAAGAAAAACAATCTAATAAAACAATCTTAACCGCCAATCATGGAAACGTTATTTTGCGATTTGACGGCGTTTCTTTCAATTACGGGATTAAGCCAATTCTTGATGAGGTGAACTTTGGTGTTCGCGAAGGAGCGAAAATAACTTTAATGGGACAAAATGGCGCGGGCAAAAGTACTTTGTTTGATCTCATTATGTCCGTTCATGAGCCAGCGGAGGGTAGTATTCATATTCAAAAAGGTTTGACTATCAGTCATGCGATGCAAGTGATGCCTCGTGAAAAGATTAATCTTTCGGTTAGAGAATTTTTCCAGAGCGCTTTTATTGAAAAAGTGTACGACATTGATCCCCGGATAAAGGAGATTTTGAAAGTCGTCCATTTAATCGCGCCATTTGAAAAAAAAATAAGCGAGTTCTCCGGTGGACAACAGGCTCGTTTATTATTGGCATACGCGCTTATTCAGAAACCCGATATTTTATTGCTTGACGAACCGACTAATAATTTAGACAAGCAGGGGATAGAACATTTGACAAAATTTTTGATTGAGTACGAAAAAACTTGTTTGGTTATTTCGCATGATGCGAAATTTTTGAACGCTTTTACGCACGGCGTTTTGTATCTTGATTTTTATACGCGAAAAATAGAATACTATGTTGGCAATTATTTTGACGTGGTTGCCGAAATAACGGCTCGAATAGAACGTGATCGTATGAAAAATGTTCGCTTGGAAAAGGATATTTCCAATCGCAAAGAACAGGCAAATTTTTTCGCTCAAAAAGGAGGTCACATGCGCGATGTCGCCCGAAAAATGAATGAAAAAATAGAAGAACTTGAAGGGCAGTTGGTTGAAACTCGTCAGGAAGACAAAACAATTCGCGATTTTGTCATTCCTACAACAATTTTCTCCGAGCCGGTGGTGACAATTAAATCAGTTTCGGTGATGCATAATCATAAACCAATTGTTAAAAAAGTTAATATTATATTAAAAAAAGGAGAGCGATTATTGATAAAAGGTCCGAATGGCATTGGTAAGACATATTTTTTACAGAGTATTGTAGATGAAAAAGCCAAAGGGACTTTTTTGCTCAAAGGAGCGGCTATCGGTTATTATCGTCAGGATTTTTCCGGTCTTGATATGAATGCTTCCGTGTATAAAACATTGTCTGACATAATGAAAGACGGTTCCGACCAACAACTTCGCTCGGTAGCGGCGCAATTTTTGTTGACGAGTGATATTTTAAACAATAAAGTTGAATCGCTTTCCGAGGGGCAGAAGGGTTTGCTTTGTTTTGCGCAATTTGTGCTTCAACATCCGGCGCTTTTGATTCTTGATGAACCGACTAATCATATTAATTTCCGTCATCTGCCGATTATCGCGAAAGCGCTCAATAAATATGGCGGCGCTATGATTATTATTTCTCATATGGGCGAATTTGTTAATGAAGTAAAAACTACGCAAACGCTTGATCTCGGAGCGTTGTAAATTTTTTTATGTTATAATTTTAAAATGAATAAACAATCAGGTTTCTACAATCTTGGCATCGCGCCGAATATTTTAACAATCCTTGATAAGCTTAATTTTAAAACTCCCACGCCAATTCAAGAAAAATCCATTCTTCCGGCAATTGAAGGAAAGGATTTAATCGGCGTTGCTCAAACCGGCACGGGGAAAACTCTTGCTTTTGCCATACCTATGATTCAGGGCGCTTTTCGCGGACAACAGGGACTCGTTGTGTTGCCGACTCGCGAGCTCGCTCTTCAAGTGAATGAAGTTTTTCGTAAAATAGGAATATCATTCGGTCTTCGGACGGCAATTCTTATCGGCGGCGAGCCCATTGGCCGTCAAATCCAAACTCTTCGCAGAGGTCCGCAAATTGTAATCGGCACCCCGGGAAGAATTATTGACCATCTTGACAAAAGAACTCTTTCGCTCGGATCAGTGGGAATTCTTGTGCTTGATGAAGCGGACAGAATGCTTGATATGGGTTTTGCCCCTCAATTGAAGCGCATTTTACAATCAGTGCCCGTTAAGCGGCAAACCATGCTTTTTTCCGCCACCATGCCCGAAAATATTGTCGCTATCGCGCGAGGTTATATGAAACTTCCCGTTCGCGTTGAAATCGCGCCATCGGGGACTGCCGCGGAAAAAGTCACTCATGAACTTTTTTTTGTTCAAAAACACGATAAGTCGCGGCTTCTTGAAAAAATTTTGGAAGAGTACAGAGGTTCCGTGCTCGTATTTTCTCGGACGAAATTCGGCGCGAGGAAAATTACCGCCGGCGTTCGCGCGCTTAAACATGCCGTAGCGGAAATTCACTCTGATCGTTCTTTGAGCCAGCGTAGGGAAGCGCTTGATGGTTTTCGAAACGGCAAATATCGGGTTCTTATCGCGACTGATATCGCCGCGCGCGGCATAGACGTAAAAGGAATTGAACTTGTGTTGAATTACGACCTTCCTCAAAATCCCGAGGATTATGTTCATCGCATTGGCCGGACTGGAAGAGCAGGCGGCGTGGGCCATGCCATTTCTTTTGCCACTTCCGATCAGAGAAGAGACGTTAAGGGAATAGAGCGTCTTATTCGCGCCACTCTGCCGCTTTCTAAACTTCCCGAGCTTCCTCCGGCGCGAAGAATAGAAAAAATATCAGAAGTATCGGAAGCTCATTTTGGTTATGGTCGCCGTCCTCAAATCCGTTCCCGTTTCAGAAGATAATAATTTATTTCTCCGCTTTTATTTCGTTTAAAATCTTTTTTACTTTTTCCAAGCTGTCCCAATCATAAACGGAGATTGGGAAAATGTTTTCGTTTATTTTTTTTAAGGCGGTAATTTTCTTTTTTATTTCTGCCACTGGAATCATGTCGCTTTTGCTTAAAAATACGTACTCGGTTTTTTTTACGAGTTCTTTACTATGGGTTTCAAGTTCTTTTTTAATTATTTTGTAATCTTTTACCGGATTTTCCGACTCCGCGGAAATTAAATGAAAAAGGATTTTTGTGCGTTCAATGTGGCGGAGGAATTTTATGCCCAAACCTTTGCCAGTGGATGCCCCTTCAATAAGTCCTGGAATATCCGCAAGAATGAGTTCGTAATACGTTCCTAAGTTAGGTTCCAAAGTCGTAAAGGGGTAATTAGCGACTTTGCTTTTTGCTTTTGTAAATTCATTCAGCAAACTTGATTTTCCGGCATTTGGCAAACCAATAAGTCCCACATCGGCAATGAGTTTGAGTTCCAGTCTTGCGGTAAAATTTTCGCCGGCTAGACCCGGTTGAAATTGTTTTGGAGTGGTGTTTGTTGAAGATCTAAAATGAAAATTTCCTTTTCCACCGCGTCCGCCTTTCGCGATGAGAATTTTCTCGCCGATTTTTAACACTTCTTTAATTTCATTTGTTTTCATTTTTTTATGAATTATCGTTCCCACGGGAACTTTCAAAACAAGATCAATTCCATCAATGCCGTCTCTAAATTGCCCCCTTCCGTCCGCGCCGTTTTTCGCTTCAATGTCTTTTTTATATCTGAATTGGCCCAAAGCGTTTAAGTCGGGAACGCCTTCAAGATAAATACTGCCGCCTTTGCCGCCGCTTCCGCCGGCCGGTCCTAAACTCATTAAATTTTTATTAAAAGCCACGGCGCCCTTTCCGCCATTACCGGCTTTTATTTTAATTGTTACGTCGTCAATTAACATATTTGTATTTTAATTTAGTAATATATTATATTATAATTAACTGGGTATGGATATAGACATTTTGAAAAAATTGGAAGAACAGGAACAAAAAATCGATAAAATTTATCGGTCAGTAGAAAAGATGAGAAAATATTTTCTCTGGTCGTTAATCATCGGCATTGTTTTTATCGTTCTTCCTTTTATTGGGCTTATCTTCGTTATTCCGATGTTTTTGAGAACGCTCAATATTGGCGGTTTGGGATTATAAAGTTTTAAAAATGAAGTTTTAGTTAATTTTTTCGGACGATTTTCAGATTCTCTTTCGCTTTTTTATTTAAATAATCCATTTATTTTCCATGAGGAAATCTTTTACTTTTGTAAAAATCTTTTCATGCCCGACTGAATTAGGATGAAGACCATCTTCAAAATCTTCGTTATTTAACAAACCAAAAATATTCAAATATAAAATATCATTTTTTTCGCAAACAATTTTCATAACCTCGTTATATTTTTTAATCTCCGTATTTACATAGTAAATATCCTCCCTTGATACTGGCGCGGTTTTTGCCTCATTAACATTTTTAAATCCAATAAAAATTATATTAGGGGTGATATCTCTGGTCTTTTTAATAATTTCTTCTATATTTTTTCTAAATTGATCTATTGGAATTTGATTCGGACCATTTTTACTTTTTAGACAAGAGTCATTTCCGCCCGATTGAAAAATTAGGGCATCAGCTTCTCTGATTTTTGCTTCTGATTCAAATCTTTCAAGTATAGTTTCAGTCGTACCTCCGGAAATACTCAAATTATAGATTTCGGTTTCTCCGTTTGTTTTTTCATTAATATAAAACCAGAGACGATTTACCCATCCGCCTTTTTCCATATCCCACGCGCCCCAAGCCGTGCTATCTCCAAATACACAAATGGACTCTATTTTTTTATTATCTTGAGCCATAAATTTTTTACAAAAAAATTTGATTATTTTTCGCTAGCTGCCGGGCAGGGACTCGAACCCCGATACTGGGCTTCAAAGGCCCATGTCCTACCATTAGACGACCCGGCAATGCCGCAATTATATAAAAATTTTGCTTGAAATTCAATAAGATGTTAAAATAAATTTAATGCCTGAGGAAAAAATTTTAGACACTTCGTTAATAGAGAAAGAACTCAAAGCGGCGCCGGAGGGAATTTCAATTATCCGGCTTGTTGACGCTTTAATTACTCACGCTTTTAATTCTCGGGCTTCTGATGTTCATATCGCGCCTGAAGAAAGCCGCGTCAGAGTGCGATTGAGAATAGACGGCACGCTTCACGATATTTTCGTTTTTCCCAAAGAAATTCAATCGGAAGTAATCACTAGAATAAAGGTGCTTTCCGGACTTCGAACGGACGAACATCAGGCGGCTCAAGATGGAAGATTCAAAATTCCCATTGAAGATATCGGTTATGTTGATGTTCGCGTTTCAATCGCTCCGACTTATTATGGCGAGAACGCGGTTTTAAGAATTTTATCCGAAAGAACGCAACTGGGTTTGGAACAATTGGGATTTTCAGAAAGGGACATGAGAATTGTCAAAGAATCCATTCGAAAACCTTATGGAATGATTTTAGCCACCGGCCCGACCGGTTCGGGAAAAACAACTTCGCTTTACGCTATCATCAGAGTTTTAAACACGGATGAAGTTTCCATTATTACGATTGAGGACCCGATAGAATATTCCATCAAGGGCGTTGATCAGATTCAGGTTAACGCGCAAACTGGTTTGACTTTTGCTCAGGGGTTGCGTTCAATTTTGCGGCAAGATCCGAATATCATAATGGTCGGCGAAATTAGGGATGAAGAAACAGCCGGCATCGCGGTGAACGCGGCTTTAACCGGACACTTGCTTCTTTCAACTATTCACACCAATGACGCGGCTACCACATTGCCGCGGCTTTTAGACATGAACATTGAACCGTTTTTGATCGCTTCAACGATTAATATTGCCATAGGTCAACGGCTAGTCAGAAAAATTTGCCAAAATTGCAAAGCCAAAAAAGTTTTAACGGACGCTGAATTTAAAAGTTTGTCTGAAGTTTTGCCTTTGGAAATTTTAGATAATCACCGCGAATTTTATAAAGGCAACGGCTGCGAAAAATGCGAAGGCGACGGATATGACGGCAGAATCAGCATTTACGAGGTTTTGGAGGTGACGGAAAATATTAGAGAGTTGATTATGAAAAGGGTTAATTCCGCAGAAATTAAAGAGGCGGCAATTAAAGAGGGAATGACTACAATGCTTGAAGACGGCTTCAAGAAAGCGCTTAAGGGAATTACCACGATCGATGAAATTTTAAGAATTATTCACGAATGATTAAGAATTTTAAACCTTAAAATATGACAAATCCCTTTAAAAATTTTTTCTTGCGTGTGCCGCTTTTTGAAAAAATGCTTTTTGCCAAACATCTTTCAATTATGATTCGCGCGGGAATGCCGATTTTAAACAGCCTTCAGGTTTTAAAAAAGCAAGCGAAGTCGAAATCTTTAAAAAAAATTCTTGAAGAAGTGAGCGTTGATATTGATAATGGGCAATTTCTTTCAGCCAGCTTGGAAAAGCATGTTTCTGTTTTCGGGAAATTCTTTATCAATATCATTCGGGTTGGAGAAGCCAGCGGCACTTTGGCGGACAATCTTAATTATCTTCATGAAGAATTGAAAAAAAATTACGAATTGCGCCGCAAAATAAAAGCGGCTTTGACTTATCCCATTATTATTCTCATAGCGGCTACCGCTATCGGAGGGCTTTTAATATTTTTCGTGTTTCCTAAAATCATTTCCATATTTTCGGGTTTTCAAGCGCAATTGCCTTTGAGTACGAGAATTTTAATCGCTTTTGTCAATTTTATGACGAACTATTTCTTGTGGTTGATTATCGCTTTTGTCGTTTTGGCGGTTTTAATCTGGTTTTTGTTTAAAATCAGTCGGGTGAAATTTTTGTATCACCGATTTATTTTGATGATGCCTTTTGTCGGCGGCGTGGCGCGCAACATCAATATGACGAATTTCGCCAGAACATTGGGTTCGTTGTTGAAAAGCGGGATAAAAATAGTTGACGCGATTTTAATTACGGCGGACACTATCCCAAATTTGGTTTATGGAAAAAAATTGCGCGAAATTGCCGAAAGAGTTAGGAGTGGAGAATCAATGTCCCATTATATGGTTCAGGAGGAAAAATTTTTTCCGGCAATTTTTTCTCAAATGGTTGAAGTGGGAGAAAATACCGGTCATCTCGATGAAAATCTCGCTTATTTGGCGAATTTTTACGAAGCGGAGGCGGATGAGGTGTTTAAAAATCTTTCGACGGTTTTAGAACCGATTCTTTTACTGGTGATGGGTATAATAGTCGGTTTTATCGCGGTTTCGGTTATCACGCCGATTTATAAGATTGCCGGCGGACTTGGCCTTTAATTGAAATGACAAATAAAGGATTTACATTTATTGAAATTATGGTCGCGGTTGCTATTTTAATTTTAATTTTCGGCTTAGGAGGCGATATGGGATTAAATTTTTATCGCCAATATTTAAGAGAACAATCAAAGAGCGATTTGACGACAATTTTAAAAAAAGCCCGTTCTCGAGCTATGGCTGACATCAATCAATCAAATCACGGCGTTTATGTGGGCGAAAATCAATATATTCTTTTTCAAGGGAGTTCTTATTCAAGCAGAACGACGGAATATGATCAGGCGTTTAACAAGGCGTCTGGAATTTCAGCTAGTGGTTTAGGCGAAATTGTTTTTGAGCGTTTTCGCGGCAACTCTTCCTCTTCCAGCACGATAACTTTAACGGATGTTTTCACCAATAAAACAAAAACGATAGAAATCAATTATGAAGGCAGAATCAATTAAAGAAAAAGGACAATCAATTCTTGAGGTTTTAATCGCTTTGGGGGTTTTAGCGATGAGTTTATCAGCCGCGATTTATTTATTTTTCAGCGGCCAATCACTATTGATTGATTCCCGTTTAAATCAAAAAGCGCTGTATTTAGCGCGGCAAAATATGGAAGAAGCGCGGTTTGGCGCCATTTCCAATTTTAATAATTTGCAAAGTTCTTCAGGTACGGAGAGTGGTTTTTTGAAAGAATTAATCGTTGAACAAACGGCGGGGGATACAAAAAAAATAATCAGCCGCGTTTCTTGGAATTCGACGCCGTTAAGAACTTCTAAAAAAGAACTTGTTACTTATTTGACTGATTGGCGAAGGGTGGGTGTTGGCGGCGCGGCCGGTGGAGGCGGTTCGGCGCCAACCGGAGATTGGATCAACCCGGAAACATTGACAAGCACTGATATTGGACCCGGCAATGAAGGCACGGATATTGAAGTAAAAAGTTCTTACGCTTATTTGACAAGTATGGCTTCGGACGTTAATAAGCCGGACTTGTTTATTTTTAATGTTTCCGATCCCTCTTCACCGATTTTAACAAGCCAAACAAATTTTGGAATTAAAGGATTAAATTCTTTAAATATTTTCGGTAATTATTTATACGCCGTTTCCGATGACGATAGTCAGGAATTTTTAATTATTGACATCTCCAATCCGGTTTCGCCGACAAAAATTTCGTCAGTTAATCTTTCCGGCAGTAGCAACGGAATGGCGGTTTTTTACAAAAATAATTTTGCTTATGTCGGCCGGGCCAATGGCGCGGCGCAGGAATTCGTTATCATTGATGTTTCCAATCGTTCCAGTCCTCAATATTATTCCGGTTTATCCGGCGTAGGCGGAGAAATAAACGACATTTTTGTTTTTAATAATCGCGCTTATCTTGGGACAGAAGATGATAATAACGGTTTGACCATCATCAATGTCGGTGATCCGGCAAATCCTTCCAAAATTGGCTCTTTAAATGTCGGTGAACATGTTTACAGCGCGTATCTTACCGCTGAATCTTCGGTATTTGTCGGCGGGAAGACGAAATTTTATATTGCCGACGCTTCTAATCCGGTTAGCGTCAATGTGATTGGTTCAATTGCTACCGGCGGAAAAGTGCATGATGTTGTAACGGCCGGAACATTGGCTTTCCTGGCAACCGGCAATTCCACTAAAGAATTTCAAGTCATTAATTTCGCCACTTTAAGCAATCCAATTCTTAATTCTTCTTTTAATTTCCCTCAGCAAGCGACCGGCGTCGATTATTTAAATAATCTTATTTATATGTCTGTGCGCAGCAATGACGCGTTAAGAATTATCACTTCACAATGACAAAAGGATTTACTTTAATAGAAATTCTTATTTATCTGGTTTTGGTTTCTTTAATCGCGACTATTTCCATTGCCGCGGTTTATCCGTTAATAGATAATTATCATCGCAGTCAGGCACTATTGGACATCGAGAGCGAAACTAATTTTTTAATGAGAAAAATAAATTGGGCGCTAATGGGAGCTTATGCAATTAATCAGCCGGCATCCGGCAGCACCTCAACGATTCTTTCCATAAATAAAGAGGGATTTTCTCAAAATCCAATAGCCTTTGATGTCAGCGGCGGAAATCTTAGAATTTCTTTGGCCGGCGCGGAACCGATTGTTTTGAATAATACTAATGTTAAAATAGAAAAAGCGGAGTTTGAAAATATTTTCCAATCTGGCTTGCCGGCGTCAGTTGGCGTTGAATTGTCGGTTAAACATTCAAGTTCAAATTCAAACGCTTCAACGACGATTAAAGTAAAAATAGGATTAAGGAAATAATTAAAAATTATATGGAAAACGGTTATCTCGCCATTACTTCGGCGATCATTCTTTCAATAATCGCGATGGTTCTAGCGGTCGGATTAAGTTTTTCTTCTTATTTCGGTTTGTCCGATATTCAGGACGCGAATTTGAAAGAAACAAGTGTTGCGCTTGCCGAGGCCTGCGTTGATAAAGCGCTTCTTAGTTTGGCTCAAAATATTAATTACGCCGGCAATGAAATTGTCGCGGTGGGCAGCAGCACCTGTTCAATATTGCCAATGGAAACATCTTCCACTTATAAAATTATCAAAGCGGGAGCTGATTTCAGCGGCGCGGTCACTAATTTAAAAATAACGGTGGTAACCTCTTCCCCCCTTGAAATTTTAAAGTGGGAAGAATATTAAAAATGATTAAACAAGGATTTACTCTTATGGAAATTTTAATTGTTATAGCTATTATGGCGATTTTGACGACTTCGGTATTGCTAATTATAAACCCTTTTCAGCAGTTCGCTCAGGCGCGCAATAATCAGCGCTTGTCTCACATTATGACGATATTAAATTCAGTCAGCCAATATATGACGGATAATAACAATAGTCTTCCGTCGGCTATCAGTGGACTTGCCACAAGCACTTTCAAGGAAATTTGCATGACTGACGCCGCCAGTTGTTCCAATCTCATTGATCTTTCAGTTTTAACAAACAATGAACTTTATTTGGTTTCTTTGCCTATTGATCCGTCATGTTCAACAAACGGTTGCGGTTCGGCTTCGGGTACGGGCTATTGGATTTCTCGAAGCGCCAATAATAGAATAACGGCTTACGCCACTTCTTCGGAATTAGGAAAAGACATTAGAGCGACTCGATAGAACTATTTATAATTTGAGGTTTTTTGCCTTCTTTTTGGATTTTAACAAGTTTTAATTTGTTGTCTTCAATTTTAGTTTCTAAAAGTTTTATCCGCTTGCCTTTAATAATGGTAAAAGTTCCGGGCTCGGGGTTAAGAGCTCTAATTTTTTTGTTAATTATTAAACCATTTTGTGCCTTTTCTAAATCTTCCGGTTTTATAAAAGCGTCTTCGGTTTTGAATTTTTTCGTATAAGTGGCTTCAGATTCATTTTGGGGTTTCGCGTTTTTGATTTTTTCTTCTATATTTGGGAGCGTTTCAATTAAAAGATTCGCGCTTAACTCCGCCAGTTTTCGCATTAAAGTTTTGTAATCATCGTTAGTAGTTATCGGCAAGTGGCTAGCGGCTAAAATTGGTCCATGGTCAATTTTTTCATCCATTAGAAAAAGCGTTGTTCCGGTTTTTTCATTGCCATTTAAAATTGCGGTTTGAATCGGCGTTGGACCGCGGTGCTTGGGAAGCAGTGATGGATGAACCCCGATAGTTCCAAGGCTGGGGATTTCTAAAATTTCTTTGGAAATAATTTTGGCGTACGCCGCCACTATAAATAATTGACAATCGACATCTGACAATTGACTTTTGACATCTAATATTTTTTCCGGTTGATAAATTTTAATCTTTAAATCTTTAAATTTTTCAATCAGCAATTTTTTTATTGGTGGCGCGGTGATAATTTTTTTTCTGCCAACCGGTTTGTCGGGATTACACACTACCGCTTGCGGTAGCAAGTCGGCTTTAATCATTTTTTCTAAAATAATGGCGGCGAATTCGGGACTGCCAAAAAATATGAACTTCATTTTCTATAAATTTCTATTAATTTCCGTTTTGTGGAGATTTTTTGCTTTATCAATAAACAAAATCCCGCTAAGGTGGTCTATTTCGTGTTGAAAAACCCTGGACAAAAGTCCGCTAGCTTCAATTTTAATCATTTTGCCGTATCTATTATTCCCTTTAAGGATTATGTTTTCTGGCCTTTCAACTTCGCCGTAAATCTCAGGCACGCTTAAACAGCCCTCTTCCATTGTTGTTTTTTCTTTGGAAGCTTTGGTAATTTCCGGATTAAAAATCGCGTAGAATTTATTGTTGTTGGTCGTTGGCCGTTGATTATTGGTTATTTTTGGCATTTGTGCCACAAACAATTGGATATCTAAGTTGATTTGATTGGCGGAAAGCCCAATGCCATGAGCTTTAATCATCGCGCTCTTCATTTTTCCAATCAGATTCTCGATGTCTTTTTTGCCGTTCTTGGAAAAATCAAATTTCGCGGTTTTTTTCCGCAAAAATTTTTCCTCGGTTTTGTTATTAATTGTAAAAATCCTCATTTTTGATATAATAATATTAGTTCAAATAAGCGTTAAAATCCATAGAAAAAAGGGAGGCGTGAAATGAAAAAAGACAAGCATATCCCAGTAACAGAAGAACATAAACGAACTTTTGTCGAGAAATATGACAGGTTTTTTGTTAAAAAGGATTTATCAGACGACAACGATGACTTTTCTTCTGAAAGAAAAAGTATTCAAATAAGATTGGAAAATAGCGGTGGTAAAATTTTCATTTCGCTTCAAAATGGGCATGTTAGTACTCTAGAAAGCTTCACGATAGGTTTTGACCAATTTCATAAAGTGTTGTTGGGGTTAAGGCAAAAACAAAAGAAGTAAACGATATTTGGGATGAATGAGTTTATTCATCCTTTTTTTAAAAGTATTTTGTATTTTAGTTAATAGCTAAAAAGTTATTACAAAAAACAATAAACAAAAGTTTTATTTTGATTTTTATTTATAGTATAATAAACAACTTATGAGCTTAGAAAGAATACCTCAAAAAAGAGAAATATCGGAAGAATTAAGGGAACAAGCGATAGAAAAAATAGAAAGAGGGATAAGGGATGGGGTTATTGAAATTGATGAAAATCGCATTAGTGAAATAGCTGAAGATTTAAAAAATAAGGGATTGTTTACTGCTGGCAATGAATTAAAGGAAGAGACATTCAGGATTTGGAAACAAGAATTAATAAATCGCAAACTTGAAAATTAAGTTGGATTTTTTAAAATATGCGGGTGGGTTTTAGCCAGAACTTTCATAAAATATCCTCCTTTATTTTCTATATTTTTTCTCTCGGCAACGTCTTTGGCAATGGCGAGTAAATGGTCGCCGGGGTGTTTTTTCGCCAATTTTATATAGAGCGCTTTGTGTTTTTCGTCGTTCAAAAGTTCGGCAATAAGCAAGCCGGTAAACTGGTATTTTTTGTAAACATGGCTTGTTTTGGCGCGCTCTTTGAGCGTTTTTAAATAATCTTTATCTTCCATTGTTTTTATTGTATTCTTAAAAGAAAACAAGAGCAACCAAAATGTATCAGTTTAAAAATTACGACAATTTAATCGGCATTGGCGGTTTAAGCGAGGGATTATTGAAAAATCACTTCACACTTTATCAGGGATACGTTAATAATTTCAATAAATTGGATGAAATTTTGATGGCGATGGAAAAAGAGGGAAAATTTGGGATGCCGGAATTCGCGGAATTAAATCGGCGGTTGGGCTGGGAATTCAACGGTATGCGGCTCCACGAATATTATTTCAATAATCTAACAAAAGAATTTAAAGAAATCGATAAAAGTTCCGAGTTGTATAAAAAAATTGAAAAAGAATGGGGGAGTTATGAGATGTGGGAAAAAGATTTTAAATCAATGGCGGGGATGAGAGGCATTGGCTGGGTTATATTATATTACGATAAAGAAGCGGACAGATTATTTAATGTTTGGATTAACGAACACGATGCCGGCCATTTTGCCGGTTGTCAGCCGCTTTTAATAATGGATATTTTTGAACACGCTTATATGTTTGATTACGGTATTAAGCGAGCGGATTACATTGAGGCGTTTATGAAGATAATTAATTGGGGAGCAATTGCGTGCAGATTGAAATAAAATATGTTTTCCCGTCGTCATTTAATTTTATTGCTGGTTTTCCTGGCGATTTTTGATTTTTTCGTTTGGTCGGAAATTGTTTTTGGAAGGGAGAGAACCACTAATAAAAATTCAGAAGTTTATTTTTTGGATATAGGTCAGGGCGACAGCGAATTGATAAATTTGGCCGGCGGAGTCCAGATTTTAATAGACGGCGGCCCGAACAAAAAAATTTTGGATGAACTGGCTTCAATTTTGCCCGTAACCGATCGCTATATAGATTTAGTAATTCTATCTCATCCTCAATATGACCATTTCGCCGGCTTGATTGATGTTTTAAAACGGTATCAAATCGGCGCTTTTATTTATAACGGCCGAAATGGCGAAATAAAAGCTTTTGAGGATTTGGAAAAAGTTTTGAAAGAGAATAAAATTAAAACAATTGTTTTGGTTCAAGGAGATAAAATCAAATATCGGAATAATCAATTGGATATTATTTCTCCAGCTTCAGATTTTTTGAAAAGCAAAGAATTAAACGACACCAGTTTGGTAATAAGTTTACAAAGCGCGGGAGCGAAATTTTTATTTACCGGCGATATCGGTTTTGCGGTGGAAAATTATTTAGCGAAAAATTTTGACCTTAAAAGCGATGTTTTGAAAGTGGCTCATCATGGTTCAAGATATTCTTCGGGCGAGGAATTTTTAAAAAAGGTGAATCCGAAAATTTCGGTTATTGAAGTAGGTAAAAATTCTTACGGCCATCCGACGAGTCAGGCGTTAAACGGATTAGCTTCGGTCGGTTCGCGCGTTTTTCGCACGGATTATGACGGAACAATTAAATTAATAATCAATGGAAATAAAATTGATATTTTAAAGAGAAAATGATAATTTAAACAATTATGGTTCTTTCGGACAGAGACATAAAAAAAACGATTAAAGAAGGAAAGTTGGTTTTTAGGCCTGAATTAGATACGGATCAAATTGGACCGGCTTCAATTGACTTGAAATTAAGTCCGATTTTTAAGGTTTTTCACACCGAAAAGCAAAGCCTGTTAGACATCAGAAAGGGATTGCCAAAAGAATTTATGAAAACCTACAAAATGAAAGACAAAAACGATTATTTTGTTGTTCATCCAAATGATTTTATTTTGGCGAGCACAATTGAATATATAAAAGTTCCCGACAATATAATAGTAAGAGTTGAGGGAAAAAGTTCTTTGGCGAGAATGGGAATTTTAGTCCATACCGCCGGTTTTGTTGACCCGGGTTTTGAGGGAACGCTTACTTTGGAAATCAGCAATCAGTCTAATTTGGCCGTGACTTTGTATCCGGAAATGTACATTTGCCAGATTGCCGTTGAATATTTGTCGTCTCCATCGGAAATACCTTACAATAAAAGAAAAAAATCTCTTTATTCAAAACAGAAAGGGCCAATGGAAGTAAAAATAAAAAATCTTTTTTAATATAATGCGGACTTTAACTAAAGAAATCGTCAATAAAGAAAACGAAACGATTGAATTACTTGGCTGGGTGGCGGTTCGTCGCGACCACGGCAAACTGATTTTTATTGATTTAAGAGATAGGAGCGGCGTTGCTCAAGTCGTTTTTTTGCCGAAACCGGAAGAACTTCATTCTTTGGCGGATAAATTGCGTTCGGAATGGGTTGTAAAAATTGTCGGCAAAGTCAACAATCGGCCTAAAGGAATGGAAAATCCGGAAATTGAAACGGGCGAATTTGAAATTCAAGCGGAGAAATTGGAAATTTTGAATCAGGCGGAAGCGTTGCCGATTGCCATAGACACCGATGGTTATGAGATCGGCGAAGAATCAAGAATGAAACACCGTTATCTTGATTTGCGTCGGCCACGACTTCAGAAAAATTTGAAAATGCGGGCTGAAATTATTAAATTTATCCGCGATTTTTTAGCGGAAAGGGATTTTGTGGAAATTGAGACGCCGATTTTGGGGAAATCCACGCCCGAAGGCGCCCGCGATTATTTAGTTCCCAGTAGGTTTCATTCGGGGAAATTTTACGCTTTGCCTCAATCTCCTCAGCAATATAAGCAATTACTTATGGCCGCCGGTTTTGAAAAATATTTTCAAATTGCCAAGTGTTTTCGGGATGAAGACACTCGCGGTGATCGCCAGCCGGAATTCACCCAGCTTGATTTGGAAATGAGTTTTACGGATGAAAACGAAATAATGACTTTAATCGAAGAAATGTTAATTTCTTTGGTCGGAAAGTTTTTCCTTGAGAAAAAAATCTTGCAAAAGCCGTTTTCAAAAGAATTATACGGCCATGTTATGGAAAAATATCAAAGCGATAAGCCGGATTTAAGAACAGATAAAAATAATAATAATGAATTGGCTTTTTTGTGGGTAAAAGATTTTCCGCTTTTTGAATATTCGGAAACGGAGAAAAAATTGGTTTCAATGCATCATCTTTTTACCGCGCCGCATCCGGAAGAGTTGGATTTATTAGAAAAAGAGCCGATAAAAATTCGAGCCCGAGCTTATGATATTGTTTTGAACGGTGAAGAAATCGGCGGCGGTTCAATTAGAATTCATCAAAAAGATTTACAGGGAAAAATTTTCAAAATTCTCGGCTTGAAACCGGAAATTTACAAAGAGCAATTTGGCCATATGCTTGAAGCGTTTGATTTAGGGACTCCGCCTCATGGGGGCATCGCTTTAGGCCTTGACAGATTGTTGGCAATTTTGTTAGATGAACCGAATATCCGCGAAGTGATCGCGTTCCCAAAAACCGGCGATGGAAAAGATTTAATGATGAAAGCGCCGAGTGAAGTTGAAGAAAAACAATTAAAAGAATTAAACATAAAATCCATAAATAATAAATGAATATTAAAGAAGAAAAAACTTTAGTTGTAATTAAGCCTGATGGAGTTAAAAGGGGATTGGTTGGCGAGATTATTAGCCGTTTTGAAAAAGCCGGACTGAAAATCATCGGACTCAAAGCCGTTAAGATTAGCGAAGAGATGGCCCTTAATCATTATGGCTATAATGACGAATGGTTTGAAAAAGTTGGGCAGAAAGTTAAAGATTTTTACGTTAAAATCGGTTTTGATATCGGAGAAAATTTTAGCAAATTGAGCAACAAAGAAGTTGGTAAATTAATCCAAAAATGGAACGCTGATTTTCTTCAAGAAGGTCCGGTGGTAGCGATGATTTTGAAAGGTTATGGCGCGGTTGAAGCGATCAGAAAAATAGTTGGTTCAACCTATCCTTCAGACGCTTTGCCGGGAACTATCAGGGGCGATTACGCTATTGAATCGCCGATTGTCGCCAATATTGAGCAAAAAGCCGTCAGGAATTTGGTTCATGCTTCCGGTACGCCGGAAGAAGCCGGATTGGAAATTGAGCTTTGGTTTAAAAAAGATGAAATTTGCGAATAAGGGGATTGCTTTTTGATTTTTTTGATATATAATATAGTTGAGTCCTGGCAGTGATTGTCGGATCAAGTTGGTTTTTACGGGAGGACAACAGTATTTTAGCCCTTGGGCTAAAATTGAGTCCATCCACCTGGCTTCAGCCGGAACAATCCAACAACCGGGGCTCACTCAAGACCCATCATTGCGATGGGTTTTGCGTTAAGGTACTATTAAACCTATGCGTCAATGCGAACTTTGTGGAAAGGGATCAATTGTCAGAGGAGCGCGAAAAAAACTTCGCGGACAATATAATCCCACTCCCAAAAAAAGAAAATACCCCAATCTTCAAAAAAGCCGGTTGCCTGATGGCCGGCGAGTTTTGATTTGCGCTCAGTGTTTGAGAACTTTAGCGAAGAAAGCGAAATAATTTTATAATCGTCCGGGCTGTAGTATACCGGCAGTACGCATGCATGGGGTGCATGTAGACCGGGTTCAATTCCCGGCAGCCCGAAAAATAATGGATCAAATTATTGTTAAATTATTTTTATATTTAATTATCGTCATTTCGGCGGTTTTTCATGAGTACGCTCACGGATTCGCGGCGTATCGATTAGGCGATTCAACGGCTAAAAACGAAGGACGATTAACTCTAAATCCTTTGGCTCATTTGGACCCCATTGGCACCGTGGCTTTGCCGCTTTTTTTGCTTTTAACTTCCGGAATGTTTATCGGCTGGGCAAAGCCGGTGCCGTACAATCCTCATAATTTAAGAGATAAAAAATACGGCGATTTGAAAGTGGCGGTTGCCGGTCCTTTAACTAATTTGGCGATTGCGATTGTTTTAGGATTAATTTTAAGATTTTTTGGATTTTTCGCGATTTACGCGGGTCAGCCGATTTTTTTGGAATTTGTTGGATTAATAGTTTATATTAATATCTTTTTGGCTTTATTTAATTTAATTCCTTTTCCGCCGCTTGACGGTTCAAAAATTATTATGGATTTATTTCCAAGATTTTGGCGATATTTTGAACAAATAGGATTTTTAGGAATATTCTTGGCAATCATTCTTTCTTTTTTATTTATTTCACCTATTGCTCAATTCGTTTTTAGAATCATTGTGGGCCACAGTTTTGGATTTTAAGGGTTGACATCAACCATTAGTTTGTTAATCTATAGGGAAATCCCAATCGGATTTTTTAGTTTATGCCGACAATTCATCAATTAATTAAAAAA
>CAZLYJ010000003.1:0-8697 GCA_964563845.1 uncultured Candidatus Saccharibacteria bacterium
AAAGGCGAAGGCATTCTGCTGGGACGTTCCTGACCCTGAGGCGCGAAAGCGTGGGTAGCAAAAAGGATTAGATACCCTTGTAGTCCACGCCCTAAACAATGTCCACTAGCTGTTGGGAGTATCGACCCTCTCTGCGGCGAAGCTAACGCGTTAAGTGGATCGCCTGGGAAGTACGGCCGCAAGGCTAAAACTCAAAGGAATAGACGGGGACCCGCACAAGCGGTGGAGCATGAGGTTTAATTCGATGGTACACGAGGAACCTTACCAGGGTTTGAAATTCAAACGAATCCCGATGGAAACGTCGGGAGTCTCTCAAGGACGTTTGGACAGGTGCTGCACGGTTGTCGTCAGCTCGTGATTTGAATTGTTCCCTTAAGTGGGGTAACGAGCGCAACCCCTGTCGGATGTTATAAGTGTCATCCGAGACTGCCGGTTTTACCGGAGGAAGGAGGGGATGACGTCAGATCAGCGTGGCCCTCTGATACCCTGGGCTACACTCATGCTACAATGGCCGCCACAATGGGTAGCCAAGGAGAAATCTGGAGCCAATCCCAAAAAAGTGGCCTCAGTTCGGATTGAGGGCTGAAACTCGCCCTCATGAAGTTGGAATCGCTAGTAATCGCGGATCAGCTATGCCGCGGTGAATACGTTCTCGGGTCCTGTACTCACCGCCCGTCACGCCAAGGGAGCCGGGAATAGGTGAAGTCTCGCTTCGGCGGGGTCAGCCTAAGTTCGGTGACATGGGCGAAGTCGTAACAAGGCACGCGTAGCGGAAGCTGTGCGTGGAACAATTAAACTAAATTAGTGTCGATTTCAAAGGTGTTAGTCGTGGAGCCTAAAGTCGCGACTATTGGGATGACTAAAAAAGTTCTGAACTTTCGTTTTTAACGTTTGAAAATTAATTTTTTCAAACCCCGCAAACAGGGTTTTTTTTAAGTAAAAAATTGGTATAATAAAAAAGATGCCAACAAAAATATTACTCGTTGAAGACGACCCGTTTTTGTCTTCTTTATTAAAAAATCGGCTTCAAAAAGAGGGCTTTGAAATTATTTTAGTTCGCGACGGCGACGAAGCTCTTAATTCTTTGAATGATTTTGCTCCGAATTTAATTCTTTTGGATATTATTCTACCGAAAAAATCGGGGTTTGAAGTAATGGAAGAAGTGAATAAAAATCCTCAATTAAAAAATAAGAAAACGCCGATAATAATTATTTCCAATCTCGGACAGCCAGAAGATATTGAGAGAGGAAGGCAGTTGGGAGCCATAGAATATTTTATTAAGGCAAAAATTTCCATAGATGAATTGATTGAAAAAATCAAAAGCTTTATTTCTTGATTATGGATGTGGATAAGTATGTTGTGCGGCAAATAGATATGGTATAATGATACGATTGAATAAAAGGTCGAAGAAATAAATTATTTATTTATGAAAAAAAGTTTAAAAGGTTTTACATTACTTGAACTTCTTATTGTTATCGGTATTTTAGCGATTTTGGCGACTACCGTTACCTTGGTGCTTAATCCGGCGGAAATGTTGAAGCAGGCGCGTGATTCTCAAAGATTAGGAGATTTGAGAAGCGTACACGCGGCTATTTCCATGTATGCGGCAACAGCGACTTCAACGGAATTTACGAGTTGCAGCGGTTGTAATAATACCGGCACTACGACTTCTCCGTTTTCAGCCGGTCCTTGCACTCAAAATGCCAGCACCACGGTTGATGGCACTGGTTGGGCGAGCCCCTTGGATTTGAGGAAAACCAGCGGCGGCGCGGCATTGTCTAAATTGCCGAGCGACCCATCAAATGGCAGCACTTATTTTTATGCTTTTAAATGTGACGCCACTAACAGTACTTGGGAAATAAATGGAGTATTAGAGAGCGCTAAATACAATGATATGATGAGCAAAGACGGCGGTAACAAAGCGGATTATTACGAGATCGGTAGCGATCCGGATCTTAATTTGTAAAAAATAACGTAAATGGCGATTTTAAATTATTTTGCCATTGGAATTTTAATCGCGATATTGGGGGCACAGATTTTCCGGAGCGCCGGAAAACTAGCGCCCCTTTTTGGGAAACGCCTTATTGGGTCGGTTTTTTTAATTTCCGCGATTTTGATTTTCAGTTATTTAAGTTTTCTTTCTTGGCAACAATATTGGGCTTGGAAAAACAGCGAAATCACCCGATATTTTTTACCTCCTTACACGGGCATTTTTTATTTTATTTCTTATGTCAAGATGCATATCTGGAATAGTTATCTGGTTTCTTTATTATTTTCAATTTTAATTTTAACGCTCTTCTCTTTTATTAATAAAAGATATTCCGAAAGATTTTTTTATCCGGAAGAAATTTATCTAGCGGCTCTAGCGGCTTTCTTAGTCGGTTATCCGGCGATTTTTTTCTATTTTGGTTTAGTTATTTTTATTTATTTATTAATTCATATTTTCTCGCTTCTCGCTTCTCGCTTTTTCTCTCAGCGCCTTTCTTTATATTATTTGTGGATGCCGTCGGCAATTTTTGTTATACTGATAAGCAAGTGGTTGCAAGCGTTGTCAATTTGGAAACTGTTTAAATTTTAAATGTCTATTTTTATCTATCGAGCTTTAAATAAGGACGGACGCGAAGAACAGGGAGAGCTTCAGGCAAGCGATAAAGAAACGGCTGTTGAATATCTTAAACGCGACGGTTTTTTGGCGTTGTCTCTCGAGGAAAAAGGAAAAATTAAAAAAAGCGGTTTTTCTTTTTTGTCTCAGACGGATTTTTTTCGGGGCGGAGTTAATTCGCTTGATCGGATGTTTTTAGTAAGGCATTTGTCGGCGATTTTGAAATCAGGCATCAATTTGCGGGAATCATTGGAAATTTTGGAGGAAGATACTTCTAAGCCGGCTCTCAAAGCCGTATTGATGGACGCCAAGAAAAATTTGGAACGCGGCCAGCCTTTATCGGCGACCTTCGCGGCTTATGAAAATTATTTTTCTTCGGTATTTGTGGGATTGGTCAAAGCGGGCGAGGCCTCGGGCACTTTGGAAGAAACATTGGAAGGATTAGGAGAACAATTACGGCGCGATTATGAAATGAAAAAAAAGGTGCAATCGGCGATGATTTATCCGGCAGTTCTTTTGGGAGCTTCTTCTCTTATAGTTATTTTGCTTTTAACTTTTATTTTACCGCGATTGGCGAAATCTTTGATTCAGGCAAAAGTTGTTTTACCCGCGATTACCCGTTTTTTTATTTTTATAAGCGGTATTTTTTCCGCCAGTCCGCCGTTGACAATCGCGATTTTCATAATTTTTGTCATTTCGTTATTTTTATTTTCCCGGCGCAAAGAAAGCCGAGATTTTTTCATTTTTATTTTGGGGAAATTGCCCGTTAGCCGCGAATTGATAAAAAAACTGGCCTTGGCGCGTTTTACTATGACTTTCCGCAATTTGCTTAAAAGCGGAATGTCGGCTTTGGACGCTTTGGATATTACCGCCAAAACGGTCGGCAACAGCCAATATGAAATGGCGATTGTTTTAATCGCGGAAGAAATAAGAAAGGGCGCGCCTCTTCACGAAGTGTTTAAAAAGCGGGCCAATCTTTTCCCCCAATTGGTCTCAAGTATCATTGCCGTTGGAGAAAGAACGGGCACTTTGGAAAGATCATTACTGACGATTGCGGAATATTACAATGAAGAAGTGGACCGGCTTTTGAAAAATTTGGTTTCGCTTCTCGAACCGATACTTTTAGTAATAATGGGAATAATTGTCGCGACAATCGCTCTTTCTATTCTTCTGCCGATTTATCAATTGGTCAGTTCCTTCAGATAAAATGAGAGGTTTTACCCTTTTAGAACTTATTTTAGTCGTCGGTATTTTGGCGATTCTTGGAACCGTTGGTTTTAATTTTTATTTTAATTTTCAGATTGACGTAAAAGTCGATGAGGAAATCAATCGGATTCAGCAAATTTTGCGCCAAATTCAACAAAAGGCCGTTAGCGGAGAAGAGGGAGCGAAATGGGGGGTAAGATTTACCAATAATACGACTAATGACCAACATTACGATGTTTTTTGGGGAGACAGTTTTCCAGCCGGCACTTCCACGGATATTTATTATTTGCCTTCGGGCGTTGTTTTCACGACTCCTTCTTCCAGTTCAACTTTAGACGTGATTTTTAACAAGCGGACCGGTGAGAGCGCTTCTTCTTCAATCATTACGATTACCATTCAGACGGAAACCTCGGATGTTTCAAAGAGCGTTTCCGTAACGCCAAAAGGATTGATTAGTCGATGAAAAAAGCTTCTTGGACTATTGGCATAGACGAAGTGGGGCGGGGAGCTTTAGCCGGACCGGTCGCGGTGGCAGCTATAGCATTGCCGAAAAATTTTAAAATTAAAAATTTACCGTTGCCATTAAGGGATTCTAAAAAATTATCGTTAAAACAAAGAGAGGGTTGGTTTAAATGGATTAAAAATCAGGCGCTACCGCATACGGTAGCATTAGTTTCGCCGAAAATTATTGACAGAATAAATATTTCTCAAGCCGCTAATTTAGCGGCTACGCGCGCTTTTAAGCGTTTAATCCAAAACCCAAAATTTAAAATTAAGAATTATTCGGTTCTTCTTGACGGCGGACTATATGTCAATAAATCAAAAATCAAAAATATAAAATTTAAAACTATTATAAAAGGAGATGAGAAAATTCCGGCAATCTCATTAGCTTCAATTGTCGCTAAAGTTTATCGTGATAAATTAATAAAAAAACTTCACAAAAAGTATCTGCGCTATGATTTTATTCACAATGTCGGCTACGGCACAAAAAAACACATTAAAGCGATAAGAAAATATGGGCTTTCATCGATTCATCGTCGGAGTTTTTGTAAAAGATTTATTAATTGACTTTTACAAAATTGATGCTTTACTATATTGAAAGTAGCACCTTGAAAATATAAAAAGGTTTTTTGAATTATAACCCCGAATTTCTTATAAACAGGAGGATAAGGTGAAGGTAAACTTTGATGAAAAAAGGGCGAGAGAAGTGTTCCAAATTCTTGAAAACGGTTGGCAGCGTCGTAATGGAATTTTTAACGGCATCGTGTTGCCACAGGATAGATGGGACGCGCCTGTCGACAACCGTGAACACGCTAATTGGCTTTTTTACACCGCTCTGCCAATGAGAGGCGGCATAATGAGCGAAGAGCCATTCAAGTGGATGTGGAAGTTGAAACAAAGGTTTCCGGAGCTTTTTGAGCCGGCGGAGATAGCGGGAAAATGGACCCTTGAAAAAATGAAAGAGGCGTTCATAGAAGTAACGGCTGAAATTCTCAATGGCAATGGAGTGGGAGAAATGGGAGCGGGCGCGTTAAGCTGGAACATGGATGAACATATCCGCGCTTGGCACAAAAACTCCGTTGTTCTCTCTCGCTATTGGGGGAGCGATATCAGAAATATTTTTTGGGGAGTAACGGAATTTGAAGAGGCTTTTAGGCGAGTTGATCACTATCATGTAGAGACCGGCTTTAAAGGGATGAGGAGAAAAATTTTCTCTCTTTTGACGATATGGTTGCAGGAAAGGAATTTGATTCCTTTGTTCCCGACACCTATTCCGATTGATTTTCACGCTCTTCGGATTTTGTGGGGAACGGAAGTTCTTAAATTAAACGGATTAGCAAAACCGTTTAATCCGGCCTCCTATCAAGCGGAGCAATTAAGAGGTAAAACGGCTCTGCGCATTTCGGAGAAGTTTATGGACGCAATTGCCAAATGGTCGCAGAAATTTATTCATAAATCGGGGTTTTCGCATATGAATATAAATCCCGCCATTTGGGTTTTGAGCCGGAGTATGTGTTCAGAACATGTCCAGACTTCTTCAAAAAAAGATGGGAGTTTATATGCGAAAGCGGATCTTTTAAAGAATGTTTCCGCTTGGCCGAAGAAATACAAGGATCCTTGTTCATATTGCCCCGTTGAAAAATGGTGTAAATGGGCTATTCCGGCCGCGCCATATTATCGCTGGGGAATGTTGGTGAGAGCGGGAAAAAGGGTTCTTTATCCGGTGATGAAATTACCGGGGCTTGGAGAGTTTTTTAACTCGCGCCGTAATAAGAGGCGCTGATAAGGAAAGGAAGGAGAGATATGAGGGGTATAAACCCGAAAGACATCCTTCCTTTAGCAAGGAAGGATGTTGAAGTAGTTAAGAAAGAAGCAAAATTTGTTTGGGGGATTGATTCAGAGGGGAAAACAGTTTCGGTGAAAGCGAATGAAAATGGTAAAATATGGTCAATTGCCATTATTGGCCCCGCTTCTTTAATTAAGAAAGAAGTTAAAGAAGCGCTTTATAAAGCCAATCTTTTAGAAGAAGCATTTTTTGAAAAGGAATTGCTTCTTATGGAAATTGGTTTTAAAAGGGGTAAACCATACCAAAGGCCGTGCCAAAACGGGACAAATATTCTTTGGAGGCGAAAGTGGTTTTATTTTTCAAAGAAACAATATTTGAAAGTTTCTCCGAATTTATTTTGGTTTTTGCAACATTTGTGCCAAGAAACATGGCATAAATGGAAGACGAGCAAAAATCCATTTGTTCGGAGTGGAAAAAGTAAAAGTTTTCGTCGTCTTGGGGAAAACATAATTTCTCCGGGAACAAGGTATTCATTTTCCTTGGAAGATATTTATCCTGTTGCAGACATTTTCTGGGCGGAAAAGAATCTTAATTCTGTCTTGAAAAAGTTTCTTCCCTGGTTAGGTGAAATGTTGGAAAATATTTTATCGCGCCAGCGCAGTAAAAAAAAGTGGAGAGAATATGCGGAGAAAATGATTTATTCTCGCCCCCTTTATCTCTTGGAAAGAATTGCGGATGATATAGGGAATAAATACTCAAGAGCAAACTTTCTAAATTTCATTTGGGAAATCAAACAAGACGAAGGGGAGATGGACAATAAAGCGGTAGAAAAGATGATGCAAATAGTCCTCTCCAATCCCGAAGAACGTTTAAGGAATATTCAGATCAGAATAAGGCGAATGAAAAGAAATTGTCTTATTTTTGAAGTTTATCCTGAATATTCTCGGAATTTTGAGGATTATACGTTTGACCAATACCCGCCTTGACGTCAAGTTGAAGCGGGTTTTTTATTTGACATTTCATAAAAACAATAGTATTTTAATCACAGCGTATTTTTTAACAAAATAATAAGAATAAGGAGGGAATACCGATGGGCAAATTTATCGTTTTGGAAGGTGGAGAAGGCGCTGGCAAGGGCATTTGTATAAGGATGCTTAAAGAAAAATTCGCGGATCGCGATGATGTGATTTTTACTCGCGAACCCGGCGGAACTGAAATAGCGGAAAAAATCCGGACATTGCTTTTATCCAAAGATAATAAGGAGATGTTGCCGTTGACAGAACTTTTTTTGTTTTGCGGCGCCCGGGCTCAGCATGTGGAGGAAAAAATCCGACCGGCGTTGGAAAAAGGCAATATCGTAATCAGTGACAGGTTTGATGCGTCAACCATCGCCTATCAGATTTTTGGTAGACAGCGGCCGCAGTATCTTAAAGCGTTTGAAGCGCTTAATAAAATCGCCAAAGCCGGCATTGAGCCGGACGCGGTGATCTACCTCGATGTCAATCCAAGGGTTGGTCTTGAGAGGAAGCGTAAAAGCCAAGACGGTCTTTGCAGCCGTTTTGACGAAGAAGAGTTGGATTTCCACCATCGCGTCAGGGAAGGATATATATCTCAATGTTTAAGAGCAGCCAAGGAAAAAAATAATCCCGTTTGGCATCTTGTCCCAACAAGTGAAATGTCGGAGAAGGAAGTAAAAGATGAGGTATGGGAGATAGTTAAAAAAATCATAGAGACGGAATAGGAGAAGCGCGATGGCAAAGATGTTGTTTAAGCAGGGAGGGTTCAAGATTTTAGCCGAGGATATAGCTAAATTGCCTTCGGGTAAAATCAATGAATTGATAAGAACAGCGGGCGCTACCTGTTACCAGACCCGTGAAACAATCAAAAAGACGCCTGAGGAGTTTATAAAAATGCTCCGCAACAGAGGGCATCTCTCGGTGTTAGAACATTCCTGGTATTGTTTTGCCGTCTATCCCTCTGGACAGATAAAAACCGAGCTTTCAAAGATAGGTTATCGGTTTTATCAAGCCAACAATCTTTTTTCAATCACGGAGAACCGGGAGAGACAAAAATTAATAATTTCTGGCAATGCTCGGATGTTCAACGAGGCTCATGCCAGAAATTATGATTTCCATGTTTTGAACATGATCTATGCGATGATTAGTTTTGGAAACCGGGCGCTTTTCCCAAATACCATCGGAAGAGACGATTCGTTCTTCAATGGCGTGATAGAAATGAATCCCGAGCTCATATTACCGGAAGAAAAAATGAGCCATACGGCAATGTGCGTTGAGTTTAATCAGCATTGCCGGGGATTTACGCACGAGCACGTTCGGCACAGACTTGCCAGTTTTTCCCAAGAAAGCACGCGCTATGTCGATTATGCCAAGGGCGACGTTAATCTGGATGAGTTTCAGATGCAGTTCGTCTTGCCCTACAACAATGGATTCGATTTCTTGAAAAAAATTGAATTTATCTGCAATGGAGAAACATATCGCATGTCGCCGGCCGATTTTACGGATATGATAGAGGCGTTTTATCGGGGTTTGCGCAAGGCCGGTTTGAAGCCCGAAGAGGCCAGGCAGTGGTTGCCCATTGGTTT
>CAZLYJ010000003.1:8797-25935 GCA_964563845.1 uncultured Candidatus Saccharibacteria bacterium
TGGTTTTTGAAAAAAAGATTTCAGAAAAACTTATTAGTAGCTTCTGTTACCCACTGATAGTTTTCCTGTAGCAGTTTACGGGCTTCCGGCGTCATTTTTGGAAGGTCGCGATAAACCTGCTTGTCTTTCATTTGAGTTTTGTCTCCGGCGGGCCAAAGGCGCCAGCTGTCGTTTTCTATGACATCGGCGACCATCAGCTTGCCTGTTTCCTCGTCAAACCCGCATTCTATTTTGAGGTCAACGAGAACGACGTTCTGTTTTGCCCAGGCGTTTTCGAGGATTTCGAAGGTTTTGACGGCGAGAGCTCTTAAATCGTTAAGTAAATATGGCGTCATCAGAATACCGCCTTCTTCAAGAAATCTTTTCCTGAAGAAACCGTTGCTCAACGGTTTCTTTGGATCGTATAAAAAAGATATTTCATTCTTAAAGTCGTATATAATTAATGGGTCATGCATCTCGTCGTTTTTTAAAAAAACTTCAAAGACGAGAGAATCAAAAACCATTCCTTCCGCGATTTCCGGATTGCGTTTGAGGTAAGAGCCGGTGGCGATTCTGCGTATTATCAGCTCTAAGGGAATCATTTTCACTTTGCGGGCCAGAAATATTTTTGGTGCTGTTTGCCCCCTATAGTGATTTGGTATTCCCACTATGTTCAACAATTTAAAGCAATTGCCGGTTGTCTTGGTTGAAAAGATGGCCTTGCCGCTTAACTGGTCTTTTTTGACTCCATCGCCGGCAGTAATGTCATCTTTACTTTCAATAAAGACGAGATACTGGTTAACGGGATGTTTAAAAACAATTTTCGTTTTTCCTTCAGAGATTTTTTTAGATAACGGCATATTTTTTCCTTATCCTCCTTATTTTGTTTTTGTTGAATTTTTGCTGTTGTTATTAAACCAAGAACCAATAATAAAAGCAAGATTATTGACTTATATTTTAATTTTCTATATCTTATTGATTAATATGGGTGGCGTACCGACAAAACATCATACAAAATCGAAAACCGGCCGAAGAAGATCTCATTTGGCTTTAAAGCCGAGCCAGATTTTTGTTTGTCAAAATTGCCAACATCCGATTTTGCCTCATCGACTTTGCGCCAACTGCGGCAGTTATAAGGGGAGAGTGGTAAAAGAGCCGAAATTGAAAATCAAAAAATAAAAATGGCTACTCGGCATTTAGCAAGAAGTATTGTCCTTCAATCCTTTTACGAATGGGATTTTTACAATAAAAAGCCGGATTTGACGGAAATTATCGAGCGGAATATGAAAGAATTCGGCGTCGGCATTGATGAGCCGGAATTTGTTTGGAAAATCGTCAAAGGAGTGATCGATCATTTAAAAGAGTTTGATAAAATAATAGAAAAAGCCGCGCCCGAGTGGCCGATCAATCAGATTTCCGTCATTGACAGGAATGTTTTGAGAATAGGCCTTTATGAACTTCTTTACGCCGATAAAAATGAAGTTCCGGGAAAAGTGGCGATTAACGAGGCAATTGAATTATCCAAAAATTACGGCGGAGCAAATTCCGGGAAATTCGTCAACGGTGTTTTGGGAACGATATATAAAGAAATACAATCAAAATAGTGGACTTTTTCTTATTAGAACAAAAACTCGGAATAGAGTTTAAAAATAAAAATTTCCTCAAGGAATCCTTGACTCATCGTTCTTATCTCAATGAAAACCCTTCGTGGGGGTTGCCTAATAATGAGCGTTTGGAATTTTTAGGTGACGCGGTTTTAGAATTGGCAACTACAGAAATTCTTTTTAATAAATACCCTAATTACTCTGAAGGGGATTTGACCAGTATCCGTTCGGCTTTGGTAAATTACCAGATGCTGGCCGCCATTGCCAAAGAAATGGGATTGAATGACTATGTTTTGCTATCAAGGGGCGAAGCTCAAGATATTGGCAAGGCTCGCGAGGTTATTTTAGCAAACGCTTTTGAAGCGGTTTTAGGAGCTATTTATCTTGACGCGGAATATTTGGCGGCGAAAAAATTCGTCGAGCGATTTGTGATTCCGCATTTGGATGAAGTCATCGAAAAAAAACTTTATAAGGATTCAAAAAGTTTGCTTCAGGAAATTATTCAGGAAAAATTAAAATTGACGCCGAATTACGCGGTAATTTCCGAAAAAGGGCCCGATCACGCCAAGGTTTTTAAGGTCGGGGTGTATTTAGGGGAGAAATTGGCGGCCGAAGGCGAGGGATTATCAAAACAAGAAGCCGAAGTGGAAGCGGCGAAGAATGCGTTGAAGGGGATGAATTATGTTTCTTAAATCTTTAGAACTTAACGGTTTTAAATCGTTTGCTTCAAAAATTGTTTTGGAGTTCCCGAGGGGCATTACCGCTATTGTTGGTCCAAATGGCAGCGGGAAATCCAATATTATTGACGCAATTCGCTGGCTTTTGGGAGAGCGGGAGGCAAAAAATTTGCGCGGCGCCAAAGCGGAAAATTTGATATTTTCCGGCACTCCAAAGCGATCGCGCGGAAGCATGGCCTCAGTCGGCCTTTTTTTTGATAATGCTTCGGGTTTTTTTTCGGTTGATTTCAATGAAGTTTCCGTAGTTCGTCGGATGAGCCGCGACGGCATCTCTAATTATTTTCTTAATAAATCGGAAGTCAGGTTAAAAGATATAATTGATTTTTTTGCCAAAGCCCGTTTGGGAACAAGAGGATTAACAATCATTAATCAGGGATCAAGCGATTTATTTGTCAGAGTTAGCGCGGAAGAAAGAAAAACAATGATTGAGGAGGTTTTAGGATTACGGGAATTTCAGATAAAAAAATCCGAAGCCGAAAGAAAACTTGATAATGTCGATATTAATTTGGAAAAAGTAAAAGCGATGATAGAAGAAGTGATCCCGCGGTTGAGAATGCTCAAGCGTCAGACCGTCAAATGGTCAAGAAGAGCGGAAATAGAAAAGGAGCTGAATGATTTGGAAAACAAATATTTTTCTTTTAAGATTCGGGAAATTGAGAAAGAAGAATTAAAAATAATCCCAATTTTAGAAAAAATCGGAAAAGAAATTGTCGAAAAGAGAAAAGAATTGGAATTTTTGGAAGGAAAAGTCGGGGAATTGGAAAAAAAATCGGGCCAATCGGATTTCAATGAAATTAGAAAACAAAAGAACGAATTTTTAAGTAGGCAAATGAAAATACAGTCTGAATGTGGTCGGCTTGAAGTAAGGATGGAAATTTTAGGAGAAGAAGAAAAAAACGGCAGCCGCGTTTTTGAAATCAACGAGACAATCGGTCTTCTTAAAGAAATTGGCGATTCTTTAAATCAAAGTTTAAAAAATAAAGAGTTGGAAAATATTATCGCGGCAGTTGAAGGCGTTATTGATAGGATTAATAAACTCTTAGCCGGAAGCGGCGAATTAAAAAAATCCGGTTTACGTCGTGAATTAGAAGAAGCCAAAAATGGTTTAGAAAAGGAAACGAGCTTGATTAAAGAGGGTTTGGAAAAATTGGATAAAGAAGAAATGGCGGCGGCGACGACGCTCGAAGAATTTAATAAACGCTTCCAGAAATCCTTTGAAGATATTGAACAAAAAAAAGAAGAAATTGCCGGTCTTGAATCTCAAAAGCAAAAAATTCTTTTTGAAAGGGAAAAAATCGGTTTAAAGGCTCAAGATTTAGAACATCAATTGCGTCAGGCGGGAAGAAAATCGGCTGAATTTCATGATTTTCAAATTATTGATTTAGCTCCCTTGGAACTCGACGAAATCGAAAAAAAATCTTTTAAATTAAGGGCGGAACTTTCTAATATCGGCGAAATTGACCATTCCCTGATTAAAGAAGCGGAAGAAACGGAAAAACATTATAATTTTCTGTCAACGCAGATTCAGGATTCGGAAAAAGCCGTTCAGGATTTAAAAACACTCATTGAAGAATTAAAAGAAAAAATCAATAGCGATTTTAACGCCGCTTTCCATTCAATTAATGAAAAGTTCAATTATTTTTTCCATTTAATGTTTGGCGGCGGAAGCGCAAAGCTTAAAATTAAAAATTATCAGGCAAAAATTAAGGAAGAGGAAAAAGGCGTTGAAGAAGACGAGGAAGAAGAAAAAGAAATTAAGTCAGGAGTTGAAATAGAATTAAATTTGCCGAAGAAAAAAATTACCGGCTTGGAAATGCTTTCGGGTGGAGAAAAAAGTTTGGTTTCGATAGCGGCTTTATTCGCTTTAATTTCCGTCAGTCCGCCTCCGTTTCTGGTGCTTGATGAAATAGACGCGGCTTTGGATGAAAAAAATTCAAAGCGTTTCGCGAATTTGATTAAAGATTTTTCCAGTCAAACTCAATTTATCATAGTCACCCATAATCGAGCGGTAATGGAATCGGCGGATGTTTTGTACGGCGTCACAATGAATGAAGACGGCACGTCAAAATTATTATCGTTAAAACTTGACGCCATAAAACTTGCATAAATTGTCAAAGAGTGTTATTCTAAATTAGCTTTATTTTGATAACTTAATACGGTTTTATTTAAAAAAAATAAAAATAGAAGAGGAGAGTAGAGATGCGTTATTGCATGGAATGTATTGGTTGCGGGTATAAGGTTGTGGAAAATCATAACTTTTATATCTGTCCGAAATGTGGAGGGTTGTTTCTCCCGAGAAGGGATGAACAGTTTATCCGGATGAGGATTGGATATGGGAAAGGGGCAAAAGCGTATTTTGATTCAATTCGTTTTGGCCCTAAAGCCGGGAAATATCCTTACGGCAGCGGAGTATTTATGTGGAAGGATTTTATCCTTCCGGGATTTCCAAACAAAGCGGTGTTATCTCTTCGCGAAGGGTTTACCGATCTTTTTGAGCCACCGATGTGGCTTAAAAAACAAATCGGCTTGAAAAAACTCTTTATAAAAATGGAAGGGCAAGGTCCGTCGGGAAGTTTCAAAGACCGCGGAATGTCAGTAGCGATTTCAGAAGCCAGAAGGCTTCAAATCCAACAATCTGGGCTTGGCATAAAATATGTGTGTTGCGCCAGCACGGGTGACACTTCAGCGGCAGCGGCGACATATTCAGCTTATTATCGTGATAAGTTGAAGTGTATCGTGTTTCTGCCGTATGAAAAGATTTCTCCCGGTCAGCTTGCTCAGGCAATGATGGCTGGAGCAATTGTTGTCGCGATAAAACACCCTCAAGGATTTGACGGGTGTATGAAGCTAATTGAGAAATTCTGCGCCGCTCATCCCGAAATGGTGTTGGTGAATTCTAAAAATGCCTTCAGGATTATCGGGCAGGAAACTATCGCACTTGAAATTTTCCAGGATTTGCGTTGGAAATCTCCGAGGTGGATTTCTGTTCCGACTGGGAATGGAGGTAATCTTACGGCTTTAATGCTCTCGTGCCTTAGAGCAAAGCAATTCGGATTGATAGATTATTTACCGGGCATTATTGTCGCTCAATCTAAGGCGGCAAATACGATAGTGAGGTGGGGAAAATCGGGTTGCAAAGATTTTCAACCCGGTGTTCCAGAACCAACCATTGCCTCGGCGATGAATATTCAGTCGCCAGTGAGTTTTCCTCGCATTGAAAAAATGTATTCGCAGTTTGAAATACTGTTTTATGATGCGGGTGAGGAAGATATTAACAATGCGCGGGCGTTGTTTAACTCTGCTGGAGCAGATGTTTGCCCGCAAGGAGCAGTAGCTCTTAGCGCTGTTTTACAGGCGCGCAAAGACGGCTCCATAAAAGAAAAAGATACGGTTGTGGCTGTTTCTACGGCAAGCGGTTTGAAATTCGTGGAGTCAGCCATTAATTATCACCTCAATCGTAGTAATGGATTTTCCAATCCCTATGTTGTTGTAGAGGGGACTTCACTTAAAGATGTTGAGGCCGCTTTGGTTAAAACTCTTTAAAATATAGATAGGTATTTCATAGGCCATGCGCGCGATATTCACGCCATGGCCTATTTTTTATTTTTACGATTATCCTTGACATTGAAATCAAATTTAAATTATACTATCACCATTATTTATGTTAGCCATTAAATTTAAAAGAATAGGTAAAAAAGGACAAGCCAGTTATCGAATAATCGTGATTGAAAAGCGATCCAAAGTTTTTGGCCGTTTTGTCGAAGATTTGGGCTGGTATAATCCGCATACTAAGGAATCAAAGATTGATAAAGAAAGAGCGGGGTATTGGGTGAAAATCGGCGCCCAGCCGACAGACAGCATTCATAACTTATTGGTAAAAACGCAAATTATTTCCGGACAAAAAAAAGCCGTTCATGGGAAATCAAAGAAGTCGGTAACGGTTTGATAAATTGTAAAAAGGTCGAAATGAATTAGGGAAAAATCAGTTAAATCCTATGACAGATCAAAAAGACAAGAATTTTCTTGAATTTGTGGTTCAATCCATTGTTAATAATCCGGATGACGTTAAGGTTGAAAGAAAGGTTGATGAAATGGGAGTGTTGCTTACTCTTCATGTTAATCCGGCCGATATGGCTCAAGTGATTGGCCGAAGCGGAGCAACCGCTCAAGCGGTTAGATCGCTTTTAAGAATCGTCGGGCTTAAAAATAACGCCCGAGTTAATTTGAAAATTGCCGAACCGGAAGGTTCGACAAGGGGGCAGAGACCCGTTGGGTTTGATAGATCTGCCGCCAATAAAGCGGTAGGAGACGTTAATTTTTAAATTCAAACTTAGATACTGAAAGCCCCATCTTCTAACAATGGGGTTTTTAGTTATAATAAATAAATGAAATTTAATATCATCACAATTTTCCCCAAGATTTTTGATTCATATTTGAATGAATCAATTCTTAAGCGCGCTCAGAAAAATAAATTGATTGACATTAAAATCCATAATTTACGGGATTTTACCAAAGATAAACGCGGGAAAGTGGATGATAGGCCATTTGGCGGAGGACCGGGAATGGTAATGCAAATTCAACCGATAATTAAAGCAATTAAATTCATAAAATCAAAAATTAAAAATCAAAAATCAAAAGTGATTATTTTTACGCCTGGGGGTAAGCAGTTTGATAATAAAATTGCCGTTAATTTAGCAAAAAATTATGACAATTTAATTTTAATTTGCGGTCGTTATGAAGGGATTGACGCAAGAATTAAAAAAGTAATTAAGGATTTGGGATTAAAAATTGAAGAAATATCCATTGGGTCGTATGTCCTGACAGGGGGCGAATTACCGGCAATGGTTTTAATTGACGCGGTTTCCCGCCAAATTCCCGGCGTTTTGGGTAAAACAGAATCGCTTGAGGAAAAAAGACATGGGATTGGCACGCCCGTTTACACTCGGCCGGAAGTTTTTAGATGGAAAGGCAAAGAATATAAAGCGCCGAAAGTTTTATTATCGGGAAATCATAAAAAAATTGAAATGTGGCGGAGAAAAAACAATAGTTGACTTTATTGAAATATTAAGATACGCTTTCAATATTAAAGGTCGCTCAGAAAGCGGCCTTGTATTTTAACTAAGATGATTGATTTAAAAAATTTAAATAGGCTAGTTGAGCAGATTGCCGATGAAAAGGGGATTGATAAAGAAAAGATTTTGGGAGTGGTGGAATCGGCGATTGCCGCGGCTTATAAAAAAGAATATGGAAAAAGAGGAGAAGTTATTAAGGCCAAAATGGACTCTAAAACCGGCGAGGTTAATTTTTGTCAGATTAAAGAAGTGGTTGATAAAAACACCGTTGAAACAGAAGTAAAAGAGTTAAAAATAGGGGAAGAACATCTGCCTTTTTATAATCCTGACCGTCATATTTTTATTGAAGAAGCGAAGAAAATTAAGCCGAAAATTGTTGTTGGCGAAGAATTGGAATTTTTTCTTGAGGGGCATGAAGATTTTGGCCGAATCGCGGCTCAAGCCGCCAAGCAGGTGATTTTACAAAAAATACGGGAAGCGGAAAGAGAATCAATTAAAAGCGAATATGGAGGGAAGGAAGGCGAAATCGTCAGCGGCGTTGTTCAAAGAATAGAACACGGCAATATCTATATTGATCTTGGCCGGGTTATAGGAGTGATGTTTTTTAATGAAACCATACCGGGAGAATATTATCGCGTTGGCGAGCGATTGAGATTTTATCTTTTAGCCGTTCAAGATGAAGGGAGAGCTCCGGGAATAGTTTTGTCGCGATCTCACCCCGGTTTTGTCGCTAAGTTGTTTGAATTGGAGGTGCCGGAGATTCATGAAAAATCCGTAGAAATAAAAGCCATTGCGAGAGAGCCGGGCAGTCGCACTAAGATTGCCGTGGCTTCAAAAATTGAAAATGTCGATCCAATAGGGGCTTGTGTGGGCCAAAGAGGCACGCGGGTGATGGCGGTTACCAATGAATTGGGGTCGGAAAAAATCGATATTATTGAGTGGTCGGATGACCCGGAAAAATTCGTTGGCTCTTCGCTTTCGCCGGCTAAAGCTAAAGCCGTGGAAATTTTGCCGCGACGGGAGGCGCGGGTTTTCATTCCAGAAGATCAATTAAGTTTAGCAATAGGTAAAGGCGGTCAAAACGTTAGATTAGCCGCTAAGCTCACTGGTTGGAAAATCGATGTCAGATCGCTTTCTCGGCCCGAAGAAGCTATTAACGAGGGAATTGCCGAAGGGAATGAAAGCGGTTTGGAAAGCAATCTCGAAAGCGAAACTGATATCAAAAAATCGGAAACATCTTAATAATAAAAATGTTTATTTACTATATAACTGTTATCCCCGCGTTAATTGCAATTTTATATAGCGCTTATATTATTTTCTGGCTTAAAAAACAGCCGGTTGGAGACGAAAAAATGGAAGAAATTTCTTTAGCCATTCGTTTGGGTTCCAACACTTATTTGAATAGGCAATATAAAACCGTGGCAGCGGTGGCGGCAATAGTTTCAATTGTTCTTTATTTAACTTTCGGCTGGTTATTTGTTATTGGTTTTTTAAGCGGCGCCATTGCTTCAGCTTTAGCCGGATATATCGGGATGAATGTTGCGACCTATTCCAATGTTAAAACAGCCGAAGCCGCCAAAACTGGTTTATCACAGTCCTTTTCTTTGGCCTTTAAAGCAGGTTCGGTTACGGGGTTTTTAGTGACAGCATTGGCTTTACTTAGCGTAAGTTTGCTTTATTTTTTTATTGACGATATTAAAATTTTAATCAGCTTGGGTTTTGGGGCCAGCTTGATTTCTATTTTTGCGAGATTGGGCGGCGGCATTTTTACCAAAGCCGCCGATGTTGGAGCGGATTTGGTTGGCAAGATTGAAGCTAATATACCGGAAGATGATCCTCGGAATCCGGCGGTGATTGCCGACAATGTCGGAGATAATGTCGGCGATTGCGCCGGCATGGCGGCCGATCTTTTTGAAACTTACGCCGTTACCTTGATCGCGGCGATTCTTTTAGGATATTTAATTATCGGTAATGTTGGAGTTTATTTCCCTTTGGCCATAGGCGGTTCAGCTATTATTGCTTCAATTTTTGGCGGCTTTTTTGTTAAAATAGCCAGAAAAGAATCTTCAAATCATGAAAGCGCTAATATAATGAAAGCGCTTTACAAAGGACTTTTGGCATCTTTAATAATTTCCGCCGTTTTGTTCTATCCAATCACAAAATTTTATTTCGCGGAAAATTATTGGAGGTTTTATTTGAGCGCGATTATTGGTTTGATTATTACGATTTTGATAGTGGCAATTACGGATTATTATACCGCTAAGCGTTTTCGGCCGGTTTGTTCAATTGCCGAAGCTTCGCGTTCGGGCCATGCCACAAATATTATTATGGGATTGTCCGTTGGCATGGAAGCCACTTTTTTACCGATTATTTTGATTAGTTGTGGCGTTTTAGCGAGTTTTTATTTTGCCGGTCTTTATGGCATTGCCGTTTCCGCGATGTCGATGCTTTCGGTTGCCGGAATAATCATCGCCATTGATTCGTTCGGTCCGATCACTGATAATGCCGGCGGTATCGCAGAAATGACTAATCAATCGGAAGGAGTAAGACGGGTGACAGACAGTTTGGACGCTGTCGGCAATACGACCAAAGCGGTTACTAAGGGTTATGCCATTATTTCGGCGGGTTTAGCCACCTTAGTTTTATTCGCAAGTTATACGGAAGAACTAAAGGCCTTTATCGGAAATATTGAATTTAATCTTCAGGATCCTTATGTGATTATCGGACTTTTTATCGGCGCGTCTTTGCCGTATCTTTTCAGTTCGATTGTAATGAAGTCGGTAGGGAAAACAGCTGGAACGGTTGTTGAGGAAGTCCGAAGGCAATTTAAAGAGATCCCTGGTATTATGGAAGGGAAAAATAAACCGGATTACGGCCGAGCGATTGATTTAGTGACAAAAGCGGCTTTAAAAGAAATGATTTTACCCGCTTTGATTCCGATAGTTTCCGTTTTGATTGTTGGTTTCGGTTTGGGGGCCAAGGCTTTAGGAGGACTTTTAATTGGTTCTATTATCTCGGGCCTTTTTGTGGCGCTTTCAATGACTGCCGGCGGCGCGGCTTGGGATAATGCTAAAAAGCATATTGAATCCGGCAATCACGGAGGCAAGGGGTCTGAAGCTCATAAGGCCAGTGTTACCGGAGATACCGTTGGCGATCCTTATAAAGACACCGCTGGTCCAGCAATTAATCCGCTGATTAAAGTTATAAACATCGTGGCGTTATTGATTGTAAGATTTTTAAATTAATTTATAATTAAACAAGATTAAACGTATGAATTTTGTTCCAACCGTCATAGAAAAATCGCCGTATGGAGAACGAGCTTACGATATTTATTCGCGCCTTTTAAAGGACAGGATTGTTTTTCTTGGCGGGTCGATTAATGACGCGGTCGCCAATTCAATTATCGCTCAATTGCTTTTTTTGGAACATGAAGATTCCAAAAAAGACATTAAACTTTATATTAACAGTCCGGGGGGAGTAGTAACCGCCGGCTTGGCAATCTATGATACGATGCAACATATCAAACCCGATGTTTCAACTATTTGCGTTGGCATGGCGGCTTCAATGGGAGCGGTACTTTTGGCGGCTGGTAAAAAGGGTAAAAGATTCACTTTACCTAATTCCGAAATTTTGCTTCATCAGGTAATGGGCGAAGCCGGCGGGCAAGCGGTTGAAATAGAAATTACCGCCAAACAAATTTTAAAAATTAAAGACAGATTAAATCAGATTTTGGTAAAACACACCGGCCAGTCGCTTTCGCGAATAGAAAAAGACACGGATCGCGATTTTTATCTTGATGCCCAACAAGCGAAAGCATATGGGGTGGTTGATGAAATTATTAAATAATTTTTAATGCCCAGCGTTTTCATTACCAGAAAAATTCCCGAAGCCGGAATTAATCTCTTGAAAGAAAAGGGCTATTCCATTGATGTCAGCGAAAAAGACGGAGTTTTAACAAAAGAAGAATTAATCACTTCCTTAAAAGGAAAAAATTACGACGCGATTCTTTGTCTTTTAACGGATAAAATTGATGATGAAATTTTTGAAGCCGCTGGTCAAAAATGTAAAATTTTCGCTAATTACGCGGTTGGTTTTGATAATATTGACCTTTTAGCGGCGAAAAATCGGGGGATGATGATAACCAATACTCCCGGTGTTTTAACGGAAACCGTGGCTGAACATACTTTTGCCTTGCTTATGGCAATTAGTCGCCGTATTGCCGAGTCGGATAAATTCATAAGAAGTGGGGAATATCGCGGTTGGGAACCGATGCTGTTTTTGGGAAGCGATATTGCCAGAAAAACTTTGGGTATTGTCGGTTTAGGTCGGGTTGGTTCAAGGGTGGCGCATTACGCGGTTAAGGGACTTGAAATGAATATTTTATATTATGATACTAAACCCAATCAAGAATTTGAAAAAGAATATAATGCCCGATTCGTTAATTTGGAAACACTTTTAAAAGAATCGGATTTTATTTCAATTCATGTGCCGCTTTTGCCTCAAACACGTCATTTAATTGGCGAAAAAGAATTTAAGTTGATGAAGCCGACCGCTTATTTGATTAACACTTCGCGCGGTCCGGTCGTTGATGAAAAAGCTTTAGTTGAGGCGCTTAAAGAAAACTTGATTAAGGGGGCGGCCTTGGATGTTTATGAATTTGAGCCGGCTCTCGCCGAAGGATTAAGTGATTTAAATAATGTGATTTTAACTCCTCATACGGCTTCAGCCACGGAAGAAACCCGCTCTAAGATGGCTATTTTAGCGGCCCAAAACATTATTGCCGCTTTGGAAGGCAAAGAACCGCAGAATTTGGTAAAATGAAAGTTTTTATTTATCTTTTTAATCGTTTCGTTTTTCGCTTGAAAGAATTTTTGCGCCACTGGTATATTATAAGTTTTTTTATTTATGTTAATTTCGTCGTTTCTATTTTGGAAAAATTGGACCGTTTTTTCGCTTTCAAAATAACCTTGCGCCATCTTTTTCATCCGCTTTACGGCGACCGAAGCGTTATAGGTTACATTTTCGGTTTTATTTTTAGATTTTGGAGAATGATTGTCGGCGGCTTAGTTTATTTAATTGTCATTTTAATAGCCATCGCGTTGTATATTTTTTGGTTGGTTGCTCCCGTTTATATCGTTTATAGAATAATCGTTCGAAAAGATGAAGGCGTCTATTTTTTTAAATAGAAAATCAATCGGATTTTTATCGGTCTTTTTTTTGACGCTTTTAGTTTATTACCTGACTTTAGGGAAGACGATGTTCTGGATAGACAGCGCCATTTATTTGACGACGATTAAGGAATTCGGTATCGCTTATCCACCTGGGTTTCCGCTGTATATTATCATCGCCAAACTTTGGTCTTATTTGCCTTTATTGGGATTTAATTTTGCCCAAAAAATCAACTTTTTATCTTCTGTTTTCGCGAGTTTGGCTTCGGGAGTTTTGTATTTGATTGTCTTAAAATTATCGGAAAATAAGTTTTATTTTTTTGAGAAGAAATTTTTTAATAACGAACCTATTGAAACTCTTATAGCTTTTTTTTCTTCTTTGGCTTTCGGTTTTTCCCATAGTTTGTGGTATCAGGCGACTTATGCGGAAGTTTACACATTCCATATTTTTTTGACGGCTTTAATTATTTATTTTCTGATTTCAGCTGGCATTAACGCGGAAAAACAAAAAAGATATTTACTCGGAGCGGCGTTGGGTTTTGGCTTTTCTTTTGCCAATCATCCAATGATTGTCGGTTTAATACCGCTTTTTGTCTGGTATTTGATTAAAATTAGGAAAACCCTTTTTGGCGAAAAGAAATTTTTCATCGCGTTGTTTATTATTTTTATGCTGGCGGGATTATTGCCTTACATTTATATCCCCGTTAGATCGCTCCAAAATCCGGCAATGGATTGGGGTAATCCGGAAAATTTCACTAATTTTGTCAATCATGTTACCGGTCGGCACTGGACCGGAGAAAAAAGCCTTTTTGTCTTTTTGAATCAGAAATTTTTCGAAAATGTCGGCAATTGGATTAGCCTTTCTTATTACCAATTTTTTTCAATCGGCTTGATATTCTCTTTTGTCGGATTGTTTTATGTTTTTATTAGAAAGGCGCAGTTGTTTCAATTTTTGTTTTTATTGATTGCCGGCGCCGGTTTTTGGGCAACAATTTATATCACCGGAGAATACGAAAGTTGGCTGATCCCGGCTCATTTAGGATTGGCGATTTTTATGGCTGCCGGTTTTTACGCGATATCTCAATGGAAATTTCAAAAATTGAATGGTGTTTTTAAAACAATCATAATTTTACTTTTAATATTCGTCGTTTTTGGCAACCTTAAAAATAATTGGCTGACTTTAGATCGGCGTCAGAATTTTTATCCCGAAGAAGCTGGTCATAATATCTTGAAAAGTGTTGAGGATGGCTCAATAATAATTGCGGAAACCGGCGTAGCTTTAAATTCGATACTTTACAATCAATTTATTTTGGGAGAAAAACAAAATGCCATTGCCATTCATCGCAATTCTTTTTGGGCGCCTTGGGCGCGTCAGAATCTTAAAAAATATGAAAGTCGCGGCATAATTTTGCCCGATTTAAATATCGGTTCGGAAGATATTGGCGATAAAAAAAAGCGCGCTGATTTCAACGATCGTTATTTAGAGGCCTTTATAAAGGCTAATATCGAAAAAATCAACATTTACACAGTAATGCCGGACGATTTTAGGGGATTAAAAATTATTCCTTGGGGATTTGGCTATAAATATTCACTGAGCGAAGAGCAACCGGATTTGAAAAAGTGGGATTTTGATTTTAAAATTTCTCGGTTTTGTAATTTAAAACTGCCGACTTTTAGCGATTTTTCTTTAAGAAAATGTTTTGAAGCCGGAATGGAAATAGAAAACGGCAAGGGATATTTTCAGCCGCCGGACATTCAAATTCAATCAAACAAGGAATTTGAGGAAACAAAGGCCGGCTACGCTTCGGCTTATCGGAATTTGGCGGAGGTTTATTTTTCAAAAAAAGATTTTCAGCGGGCAATTAATTATTATGAAAGAGCGATTAATTTGTTTAACGACAATTTTACCGCGGAGCAAAAAACGGAAATTTATATTAGAAAAGGCATGGCTCTTTTGGAAGACGGCCAATATCAGGAAGCAATGGAGCATTTTGAGGAAATGAATAAGCTTTTCCCCGATAGAAAAGAAATTATTTGGAATTTGGCAATCGCTTATGAAAGATCCGGCTTATTTGGGAAAGCGGTGAATTTGCTCGAAAATAAATTGGATGATAAGGATTTTAATTTTTTGTTTAGAAAAATTTTGGAAAGGAGTTCCAAGGCAACAAAATTTTCTCCCATCAATATCAGATAGCGGTCAAAGGATAAATTTGTTAAAATATCTAAATGGAGATTAAAATCGAAAACCTTCACTTTTTTGAACCGCGGCTGGCGATGAATTCTTTCGGCCGATTTTTGGCGCGGCTGATTATTTATTCTTTCTACGCGGTGCTTGTCGCGGCCACCGGCATTTTTTTGTTTTCTGATGTTGAGAAATTATTTTGGCTTGGGATTTTATTTGTGTTGTTTTTAGGATACCGTCTGTTTCACATAAGACAAGCCGAGCGTTCAACGGTCGGTTTAATGAGATATCTCCCTCGGCTCAACAGGCGCAATTTAAGCAAAGAATCTCAAAATTTGAATGTCGCTTATTATCTTTCTCCAAATAGTTTTACCGTTATTGAGCGAGCTTATGACAGGGTGGTTTTGGTGGGCGGCGACTTTTATCTTTATATTTTGAAATCTTTGGTTCGATTGCCGCATATCCGGAAAGCGCTGACAAGAATGGATGTTAACGCGGAAGATTTAGAGCGTAAAATAGAAGAATTCGTCGCTAGCGAAGAAATTAAAAATATAAAAGAATCAAAAAGCGATTTGATGATAAAAATAGAATCGCTCGTGAAAATGGCGTTTCTCCAGGCAATTAGCTGTAAAAATCGCTTTATTGACCCGCATGATTTGTTCGCGGTTTTGGGAAATCTTGGCGATTCCAAAATTAACCGCCTTTTTTCTTTATTTGAAATTAATTCGGCTGATTTGGAAAAAGCGATAATTTTTTCCCGTTTTAATTGGCGACTTCCGAAAGTTTTGGGCGGATTCGCTCAACAGCCGTATAAAATTCGGCACCGGGTGATGAATAGGGCTTGGACCAGCCGGCCGACGCCGACGCTCGATAAATGCGGCGTTGATTTTACGGATTTGGCGCGCGTAGGCAGAACAGGTTTTTTGGTTGGACATAAAGAAGAATACGCAAGATTGATTGATATTTTGTCGCGGCCGACAAAACCCAACGCGTTGCTTGTCGGCGAGCCGGGAGTGGGAAAAGAAACAATAATTTCAGCTTTGGCTTTCGGTATTATTAAAGATGAAGTGCCGGAAGCGATTTTTGATAAAAGAGTGGTGTCTTTATCAATCGGCGATTTGATTTCAGGCGCTCCGGCCGAAGAAATTACCAGTCGGCTGAATAAAATCGTTGAAGAAATAATTTTAACAGGCAATGTCATTCTTTATATTCCGGATATTCATAATTTATTTAAAACTTCGGAAAGAGGAGGGTTGAACGCGGCCGATATCCTTTTGCCGATAATCAATAACGATACCTTTCCTGTTATCGGCGTTACTTATCCTAAAGAATTAAAAACTTCAATTGAATCGCAAAGCGATTTTTCCGCGGCTTTTGAAGTTATTCGCGTTGAAGAAATTTCCGAAGATGAAGCAATGGAATTTTTAATATATGACAGTTTGATTTTAGAAAGGCGATATAAAATGACTATCAGTTTTGGCGCGATTAAACAAGCGGTTTATTTGGCCCATAAACATTTTCGTTATAAGCCATTGCCTTCAAGCGCCGAGGATTTGTTAAAAGAATCTCTGGCTTATGCCAGCCAAAGAAACGATAAATTGCTCCAAGCAGACGACATAATCGCGGTGGCTCAACGGAAAATTAATGTGCCTCTTCACAAAGCCGGTAAAGAAGAATCGGAAAAATTATTAAATCTTGAAAATATTATTCACGAGCGTTTAGTTGACCAAGAAGAAGCGGTTAAAGCGGTTGCCCGGGCTTTAAGGGAATATCGGAGTGGATTATCTCGCAAGGGCGGACCTATAGCGGCGTTTTTGTTTGTGGGGCCGACCGGAGTCGGGAAAACCGAACTTTCCAAGATTTTGGCGAGCGTTCAATTCGGATCTGAAGAGGCAATGATTAGATTTGATATGACGGAATATCAAATTAGAGAAAGCATTTCGCGTTTTATCGGTTCAGCAGACGGCAAAATCGCCGGCGTTTTAACGGAAGCGATTATCCAAAAACCGTATAGTTTGGTTTTGTTGGATGAATTTGAAAAAGCTCATCCCGATATTTTCAATTTATTTCTTCAGGTTTTTGATGATGGCCGTTTGACTGACAGTTTGGGGAGAACGGTTGATTTTACTAATACAATCATTATCGCCACTTCAAACGCTCATTCTAATTTTATTAAAGAAAGAATTGAGGCGGGCGATAATATTGGGAAAATTAACGAAGAATTGAAGAAAAAACTGACGGAATATTTTAGGCCTGAATTGTTAAATCGTTTTTCCGGCATCATCGCTTTTAAAAATCTTTCGCCTAAAGATATTGAAGAAATTGCCGGATTCCAGTTAAAATCGCTGGCAAAAGCCATTTCCGAAACGCATGGTATTAGTTTGGATTTTGACGCG
>CAZLYJ010000004.1:0-23910 GCA_964563845.1 uncultured Candidatus Saccharibacteria bacterium
GAAACGCTTTTTTTATTTCATCTTCCGAAGCGCCCTTATTAATACCGAGAATTTTATAATAGTCCATTATTTTAATATTATAATCTCTCTGCTTGTTCCTTCAAGCTCCACTTTCGCAAAGCCCAAAGCCAAAAGAATTTCATATATTATATAAGTTAAAAAGGTTATCATCAAACGAAACGGCCGCGCCAAACTTTCCAAAAAAAGAAATATGAAAAAAGCGATTCCCATCAAAACCAATGATTGAGTTTTTTCGTTTGCTTGACGAAATTTCCCCATTAAAGATTCATAAATCGCATCCGTAATTTTAAGTTTTGAATTAACCGGCCCCATAAATTCTTCAAAACGCCCCTGAAATTCTTTTGCCGACTGATTGATTAACTGTGCTTTTACCGATTTGGGTAGAATTTCAAATTGCGGAATTTTACTCGCTGATTCGCCGGCCAAAAACGCGAAAAATTCATTAAGCGTCAGAGAAAAATCAAATTCCGGATAAAATTTCTGAACCAGCGTGAAACTCGGCATCATCATTCTTTCAAAACCTATTCGAGAAATCAAAGCGTCCCCCTCCATTGTCGCCACATAAACAACGCTTGAAAAAAGCGCTAAAGAAGCAATCGCTTTTGGCAAAACTGTTCTTCCAATTTTTCGAAAACTCATCTTCAGCGCGTTATTAATTTCTTTTCTGGCGTTATAATTTGCCAACAACATCGCCAAAAACGCGAATGCCACGCTTCCCCAAACCGCCGGCATTAAAATTTTGTCGTAAAATCCGACAACCAAACCTAAACATTCCGCCATTAAAATCAAAGCAAGAGCTCTAAACTGCTTAATAAATAACGCTTGAAGAAAAAAAACTGTCAAAAAAAACGTTGCCGCCGCCAGCGTAAAAAAGAAAAAAATGAAATCCCCTTTTCCAAAAAGAAGTTTAAGAAATAAACCAAAACCAAAAGAAAAAAAGACGCCGGAAAATGCCAAACCGATTATTTTGAGCATTGACCGATCAATATCAACTCCTGCCGAAGAATTGCCCGGATTTAAATTCATTTATTTTGAATCAGGTTCCGCGGATCCATCGGATCCCGCGGACCCAGCAGATCCCGAAGGTCCTTTTTCACCCTTATCTTCTTTATTATGCATCGCTTGACCGATTTTTTGAAGTTCAAGTGAAAGTTCCGCTGTTTTTGATTTAATTAATTCAATGTCTTGGCCGTCTTTGGCTGATTTCAACTCGCTAATTTTAAGATTAATCGCGTCTTTAATTTCTTGGGTAATTTTTTCTCCGGCTTCTTTAAGCGATTTTTCCGCTAAATAAATCGTCTGTTCCGCTTGATTGCGAGATTCAACTAATTCTTTTTTCATTCTATCTTCTTCCGCGTGAGAAACGGCCTCTGTTTTTAATTTTTCAACTTCATCTTTGGAAAGCTGGGTTGAAGCTTCTATTTTAACCGACTGGCTTTTGCCGCTCGCCTTATCAATCGCTTTAACACTTAAAATGCCGTTTGCGTCTATGTCAAAAGTCACTTCCACTTGAGGAATGCCTCGAGGCGACGGCGGAATGCCGTCTAAAATAAACCGTCCCAAAGTTTTATTGTCCACTGCCATAGACCGCTCTCCTTGAAGAACATGAATCTCCACCGAGGTTTGATTGTCGCTAGCCGTTGAAAAAACCTGCGACTTTGACGTGGGAATAGTTGTGTTTTTCTCTATTAAAGCCGTAAACACGCCGCCCATTGTTTCAATTCCTAAAGAAAGAGGAGTAACGTCTAAAAGCAGAATGTCTTTCACATCTCCCTGGAAAATTCCCGCTTGTATCGCCGCGCCGATGGCCACTACTTCATCGGGATTAATTCCCCTATGCGGATCCTTGCCAAAAAGATTTTTCACCGCTTCTTGAATTGCCGGCATTCTTGTTTGTCCCCCGACTAAAATCACTTCGTCAATATCAGAAATTTTAAAACCGGCTTCTGAAACTGTTTTTTTCACCAACTCTATTGAACGGTCAATTTCCTGTTTCACCAATTCCTCCAATTTTGCTCTCGTTAATTTCATTAAAAAATGTTTTGGACCGGCCGCGTCGGAAGTAATATAAGGAAGATTAATTTCCGTTTCAAAGGCCGTAGAAAGTTCATGCTTGGCTTTTTCAGCCGCTTCCTTAAGGCGCTGTAAAGCCAAAGGGTCTCTGGAAATATCGGCTCCTTCCTGTTTTTTATATTCCGCAACTAAATATTCTATTATTTTTCTGTCAAAATCATCGCCTCCCAAATGAGTGTCGCCGCCCGTTCCTTTCACTTCAACCACGTCATCTCCCACTTCCAGCGCTGAAATATCAAAGGTACCGCCGCCAAAATCATAAACCACGATTTTTTCGTTCTTTTTGCGATTCAAACCGTACGCCAAAGCCGCGGCTGTCGGTTCGTTAATAATTCGACGGACTTTAAGTCCCGCGATTTCTCCCGCGTTTTTAGTCGCCTGTCTTTGAGAATCATCAAAATAAGCCGGCACCGTAATGACCGCTTCTTCTATTTTTTCCCCCAACTTCGCTTCAGCATCGGCTTTAATCTTGCCTAAAATCATTGCCGAAATTTCTTCCGGTTTATACCAACGATCGCCCATTTTTACCTCCACTCCTCCGGCATCCGACTGTTGAAACTCAAAAGACATCAGCTTTTTATCTCGTTGAACTTCCGGATCACTGAATTTCCGGCCAATTAATCTTTTCACCGAAAAAATAGTGTTATGCGGATTAACCACCGCTTGACGCTTAGCCAAAAGTCCGACCAAACGCTCATTACTTTTTGAAATTGCCGTTATTGAAGGCGTTGTTCTATTACCCTCGTGATTTTCTAAAATTTTCGGTTCGCCGGCTTCAATAATCGCCATCGCCGAATTTGTCGTCCCCAAATCTATACCAAGTATTTTTGCCATAATTTTATTTATTTATTATTTTATTTTGCCACTTTGACTCTTGCCGGTCTTATCAACTTGCCGCGTAAAAGATATCCTCTTTCAATCTCTTCCACTACCGTGTCCGACGACTTGTCCGACTCAACCGCGACAATCGCTTCTTGAAGAGCCGGGTCAAACGGTTGACCGATAGAAACGATAATCCTTTCCAATCCGCTTCCCCTTAAAATATCTTCCATCTGCGTTCGAATCAAATAAACTCCTTTTTCCGCTTTTCCTTCTTTCTCCAAAGCCGATAAAGCCAAATCAAAACTGTCTAAAACATTAATAAGGTCTCTTATCAAAATTTCCTGTGAAAATCTGGATATTCCCTCAAATCTTTTTGTTTCTTCTTTTTTATAATTAATCAAATCCGCCTTCGCTCTTTTCCAACCGTCAAGATATTCCCCGCATTCTCTTTTGCATTTTGTTAATTCGTCTTCCGCGCCATCCATCTCTTTTTGAGGGCCATTTTCCTTTAAAACATCAGAAGTCATAGCGAAATTATAGAAAAAAAACGCCCCTTGTCAACTCTCCACTTCTTCTAATAGAATTAGAGAGTGATTAAATTCTACAATACTCTCGGCCGCAAAAAAGAAACTTTCAAACCGCTTAAAAAGAAAACTGTTTCTCTTTACGCCTGCGGGCCCACGATTTATGATTTCGCTCATATTGGCAATTTAAGGACTTATATTTTTGAAGATGTTCTGCGCCGAACGCTTAAATACAATAATTATAAGGTAAAACAAGCAATGAACATCACCGATGTTGAAGATAAAATTATTAAAAAAGCGCAGCAAGAAAGAAAAAATATTTATGCCGTCACTAAATCATACAAAAAAATCTTTTTTGAAAATCTTAAAAAACTAAACATAGAAAAAGCCGAGTTTTATCCTAAAGCCACCGACCACATTAAAGAAATGATTGGTTTAATTAAAAAACTGATGGCTAAAAAAATATCTTATCGCGGCGAAGACGGTTCTATTTATTTCAATATTTCTAAGTTTAAAAACTACGGTAAATTATCGCAATTAAATAAACGTGAAATAAAAATCGGCAGCCGAGTTATTGCCGACGAGTATAATAAAGAACAAGCTCAAGATTTTGTTTTGTGGAAAACAACGCGAAACAACGAAAATTTTAGCAAAATCAAAGCGGAATGGCCAAGCCCATGGGGCAATGGCCGTCCGGGTTGGCATATTGAATGTTCGGCGATGAGCATGAAATATCTCGGACAAACGATTGATATTCACGCCGGCGGCGTTGATTTGATTTTTCCCCATCATGAAAACGAAATCGCCCAATCAGAAGCCGCGAGCGGAAAAAAATTCGTCCGCTTTTGGATCCACGGCGAACATTTATTGGTTGACAATCAAAAAATGTCAAAATCTCTCGGCAATATCTATACCCTAAAAGATTTTGAAATGAGAAAATTTAATCCATTGGCATTGCGATATTTAATTTTAACCTCTCATTACCGCTCAAAACTAAATTTTACCTGGAAATCACTGGGGGCAAGTCAAAACGCCCTTAATAATTTAACCGACGACATACGACTAGCGATCAACGACAAAAAACGAACAACAAATAACGATAGAAAAATAAAAAATTATAAAAAACGATTTTTAGCTGCCGTCAACGATGATTTAAATACGCCGAAAGCCATTACCTTGGTTTGGCAAACTATCAAAGATAATGGCCTTTCAAATTCCGCCAAAATTCAACTTATCTTGGATTTTGATAAAGTTTTAGGATTCGGACTGAATAAAATTAAACCCGTAAAAATTAAGAAAATCCCCTTAAAAATCATTGATTTAACGAACAAGCGAGAAGAATTAAGAAGAAATAAACAGTTTATTCAGGCCGACGCCTTGCGCAAAAAAATAGAAGCATTAGGATACATAATTGAAGATACTTCTTCAAAACCGAAAATCATAAAGAAATTTTAATCCTAATTCTATGGAAAATTTTAAACTTCCTCCGCAAGACATTGAAGCCGAACGTTCTGTTTTAGGTTCGCTCATGATAGACAAACACTCCATTATCAAGGTGGCTGATTTAATCGTCTCCGAAGATTTTTACGCGCCGGCTAATGCCAAAATTTTCGAAGCCATAAGCGATCTTTTCCAAAAAAACGAGCCCGTTGATGTTTTAAGCGTTTCGGCAAAACTGAAAGAAAAAAAACAATTGGCTGAAATCGGCGGTTCAAGCTACCTAACGGAACTTATTAATTCCGTTCCGAGCGCCGCTCACATCGCCCATTACGCTCAAATTATCCGTAATAAACGAGTATTGAGAGATTTAATAGAAGCCAGCTCGGAAATCAACGAAAGGGTTTTCGAAAACAGCGATCCGGAAAGCTTACTTGATGAAATTGAACGGAAAATTCTTTCTATTGACCAAAAATCAAGGCCGCAGAATTTTATATTAATAAAAGACGAACTTAAAAGCGCTTATGAAAGGATTGAAAAAATCCATCAAGGAGAAAGAGGATTGCGGGGCATACCAACCGGTTTTGAAGAACTTGACCACTATCTTTCCGGATTTCAGCGATCGGATCTAATAATTTTAGGCGCCCGACCGTCGCTCGGTAAAACCGCTTTCGCGCTCGATATTGCCAGAAATACCGCTTCTAAAAATTACGGTGTGGCGATTTTTTCAATGGAAATGTCCCGTGATCAGGTTATTGACCGTTTAATCGCCTCTGAAGCCCAATTGCCGCTCTGGCGGCTTAGAACCGGCCGTTTAAACGACGAAATAGAATTTGAAATGATTCAAAATGCGCTGGATCGGCTTTCAAAATTACAAATTTTTATCGATGATTCGCCGTCGTTGAATGTCCTTCAAATCAGGGCAATGGCTCGCCGATTACAAGTGGAACATCCCAACCTTGGACTGATAATCATTGACTATGTCCAACTTATTAATTTCCGAACCAATTCCGACAATGTCGTTCAACAATTCACGGAAATCAGCCACGGGCTTAAAGCTTTGGCGCGCGAATTAAATCTGCCGATTTTGGCGGTTTCCCAACTTACTCGAGCGGTTGATCAAAGAGAAATAAAAATCCCCCGCCTTTCGGACTTAAGAGAAACAGGTTCTTGGGAACAAGACGCCGATGTCGTAATGTTTATTTATCGCAAAGACCGCGACAAACTCAATCCGACCCTGGAAGAAGAAAACACCGCCGAAATCATCATCGCCAAACATAGAAACGGTCCGCAAGGAACCGTAACCTTGAAATTTGATCCGGAAAAAGTCAGTTTTCACCAAATTGATAAAGCCCATTAATGCTCCCTCAGCCGATAAAAAATTTCATTGATGTTTTTTTCTCAACGACCTTCAATTGGACCTCGCCAAACGACGCGACTGGCTTTTAAGTTAATTTCAAGCGGCAAAAACAAACTAGAAGAAACTAGTGGCTAATTGCTATAACTTCCACTTCCGTAAATGGCTGTCTATGCCCTTTCTTTTTGCGATAACGGGTTTTGGAATGATATTTGAAAACGATTTTTGTTTTTTCTTTATCTTGCCTTAAAATTTTTGCTTCAACCTTTACCCCCTCAACATAAGGAACTCCTATCTCAATCTTTTCATTATCGGCAAAAAGTAAAACTTTATCAAATAAAAAAGAATCGCCTTCTTTAGCGTTTAATTTTTCAATTTTAATTTTTTGACCCGGCGACACCCTATACTGTTTACCGCCGGTTTGAATAACAGCGAATTTCATATTTTTAATTAACTGAAATGATAACCGAAGCTGCTATTAAAATCAAGATTGATAGTCCCAAACTGCCAAATCCGAGAAGATAAGAGAGAAATCGTTCGCGATTATAAAGAAAATCAGCTAAAAAACCGTTGATGAAAACAATCACCAGAGTTGAAATTAAAATCCCAAAAATTTCCAATCGGCCGCCGAAAAAATCAATGCCCGAATAAGCGTCGAAGTGAATTATCAAAGGCCCGCTTGTATTTGCCAATTGCGAATAAGCGAAAATTAAAGAAAAAAACAGAAGTATTAAACTTAAAGCGAAAATTACCCGAAGATATTTGTCTTTGAATATTGCCATCAATCTGGAATTTAGTGCCCCCACCGGGATTCGAACCCGGGTTACCGGCTTGAAAAGCCGATGTCCTAGGCCAGGCTAGACGATAGGGGCTTTTAAATATTTATCTTATTTCCGCTTTAAATCTATTTTTCAACTCGTTGATAATCTTTCCCATCATTTTATTCGCCTCATCATCCGTCAATGTTCTGTCTTTTGCCTGAAAAACAATTCGAAAAGTCAAACTGAGCTTATTTTTGCCAATACCTTCGTTTTCGTACTCGTCTATTAAATCAACATCTGAGATGAATTTCAAGTCGCTCTGCTGGATACTATTCATTATTTCCCCAATCCTCTTTTCTTTATCAATTGAAATTGATAAATCGCGCATTATTGAAGGAAATTTCGATAACGGCCGATATTCATTTTCTTCGATTGCCATCAATAAAAGATCGTTTAAATTCATTTCCGCCAACGAAATATGATTTTTATCGTTAATTTTAACCAATCGGCCGATAGTTTTTCCATTACTTTTAATTTTTAATTCATTGTTTTCCGGAACAAACAAATAATCAACTATACCGATACTTTTCAAAAAACGATCAATAACGCCTTTCAATTCAAAAAACATTTCCTTGGTTTTGGAACCGAACGCCAATCCCAGCATCAATTTCTCTTTATCTATTTTAGAAAAAACATTGCCTATTTCAAAAACACGAACAACGTCAAAAAATCGAAAATTGTCCGAAATACTTTTAATAAGTCCGCTTTCCAGAGACGGCCTTAAATAACAGAATTCTTTGCTAACGGGATTTGCCAATTCCATCAGATTATCAACGCCAAAATTATTTCCTTCATTTTCGGAAATAAAAGAATAACTCAAAATTTCATCAGCTCCCATTGACGCCAAAATTCTTCGGACTTTATCTTTAAAAATCGCGTTTTCCGAACTGTCAGAACCCAAGGGCTTTAAATGAATGCGGGGCGCGACGGAAGGCAAATCATTATAACCATAAAGCCGCGTGATTTCCTCCGCTAAATCTTCTTGGCTTTCAATATCTTGCCTCAAAATCGGAACTTCAACAAAAAAATCTGACGCTTTTTTATTAATAAACGATTTTTCTCCTTTTGCCGATTTTGCGAAAACTATTTTGAATCCTAGCCGATCAAGATAAAATTTCGCTTCAATAACGGTAAAATCGCAACCGATAAATTTATTCAACCAATCAATATTAAGACCGACTATTTTTTTTCGCGGTTTTTGCGGATAAATATCAATTATCGCGCCATTATCCGCTTTGGCAATTTTTTCCAACAATTGAGCCGCGCGATTTAATCCAAACCCGACTAATTCCGGACTAAGATTTCTTGAAAATCTTAAAGAAGCGTCCGTAATCAATCCTAGTTTGCGAGACGATTTATAAATATTGGCTGAATTAAAATTGGCCGCTTCAACAATAATTCTTTTCGTGTTTTCATTAACTTCAGCCTTTTTCCCGCCTTTAATGCCGGCAATCGCCAAAAGTTTTTGACTACCGGCGATTACCAATGTATTTTCATCTAATTCAAAAGTTTGGCTGTCGAGAGTGGTAATTCTTTCCCCTTTCTTGGCCCGTCGAACAATAATTTGCTTTCGTGTTAATCCGCGCTTTTCTCCTTCCATCTTGTCATAATCAAAAGCGTGTAACGGCTGTCCGATTTCCAACATCGTGTAATTCATAATATCCACCACATTATTAATCGGCTTAAGTCCGCAGGAAATTAAAATTTCTTGCATCCATTTCGGCGAAGGTTTTACCTCTATATTTTCAAAATATTGCGTTGCGTAGCGCGGACAAAGATTTTTATCTTTAATCTTAACTTCAAAAGGCGCCTTTATATTTATTTTTTGTAATTGATAGTTTGTAATTGGTAGTTTGTAATTCTTCCCGTATATAGCGGAAATTTCCGTTGCCAAACCCAAATGACCGATCGCGTCCGAAAATCTGTTCGGCGGCAATTTAACATCTAAAGTGTCTTTGCCCAAATCTTCGGCTTCAAAAGCGCGCAAATTAATCTTATCAATCAAATCTTTTTTGCTTTTTATTTTCGGAACGAGTTTTTTAAGAAAAGAATAAGAAAATTTCATATTAGAATTGCTTTATAAATCTTAAATCCCCACTGTAAAACAATCTGACATCCGGAATTTTATATTTAATCATCGCTAATCTATTCAAGCCGAAGCCGAAAGCAAACCCCTGCCATTCATAGGGGTTATATTTGGCCGCTTCAAAAACTTTTTTATGGACCATACCGGCGCCGGCAACTTCCAGCCATTTGCCGTTATCAAGCTTAATATGGACTTCTACCCCGGGCTCAACAAAAGGAAAATAACTGGGAGTAAATCTAAATTGAATTTTCGGGCCGAATAATTTTTTAAAAAATTCTTCAACCACAAATTTAAAATTCGCCAGGGAAATATCTTTTCCCAACATCAATCCCTCCAGTTGGTCAAAATTAATTTCATGAGAAGCGTCGGTAGCTTCATGCCGAAATACTCTTCCCGGCGCAATAATGGCAAAGGGCGGATTATATTTTTCCATATAACGGATTTGGACGGGACTTGTATGAGTCCTTAATAACAACTTTTCAGTATTTTTTGATTCTTTGAGCCAAAAAGTATCCCACATTTCTCTTGCCGGATGATCGGGTGGAATATTTAAAGCGTCGAAGTTATAATATTCATTTTCTATTTCCGGTCCCTCAACAACGGAAAAGTTCATTGAAGTGAAAATTTTTATAACTTCTTCTTCAAATTTCATTAAAGGGTTAAGATGCCCGACGCTCGCTTTTTCGCCCGGCCTGGTAACGTCAATTGTAGTTTGTGGTTTATGGTTTGTAGTTTGTAGTTTTTGAAATTTCTCGTCCAATAATTTTTCAATTTCTTTGCGCAAGATATTTGCCTGATTGCCGATTTTTTTCCGCTTTTGAAGCGGTAAATCTTTAAGAGCCCGCAAGATTTTACTTAGCTCGCCCTTGCGACCTAAATATTTAATCCGCGAAAATTCAAGCGATTTTAAATCTTTAACCGTTTGAAAATCCGTTAAAAAAGATTTTTTTATTTGTTCCAAGGTCATACAATATTTATATTTTATCAATTGACTGGCAAATGGTCAAATGATAAAATTTTAATACATGACAAAAGAAGAAACCACTTATTTAGCCAAAACCAATTTTCGGGGCAGTGAAAAAATCTTCGGCATTAAGCCGTCCGATCGCCGCCAGCACATGTATATCATCGGCAAAACCGGCACGGGGAAAACCGCTCTTTTAACTAATCTGGCTATCCAAGACATTGCCGCCGGGCGCGGCATTTGCGTTGTCGACCCCCACGGAGAATTCGTGGAAAGTTTGATCCCCAAAATACCGGAAAGCCGAATCAAAGATGTCATTTATTTCAATCCGGTTGATATTGACCATCCCATAGGTTTCAATGTTTTGGAAGTTATTGACCCTCAATACAAACACTTGGTGGCCTCAAGTTTAATGGGAATATTCACGAAAATCTGGGCGAATGTCTGGTCGGCAAGAATGGAATATATCCTCAATAATTGTATCTTGGCTCTTTTGGAAACTCCGGGCACAACTCTTTTGGGAATTCCCAGAATTTTAACCGATAACGATTACCGCCAAAAAATCGTCGCTAATATCAAAGACCCCGTGGTTAAGGCTTTTTGGATTCATGAATACGAAGGTTGGCGCGAACAATTCCGAAACGAAGCCATTGTGCCTATTCAAAATAAAGTCGGTCAATTTCTTTCAACCTCGCTAATCAGAAATATCGTCGGCCAGACCAAGAGCACCATCAATATCCAGGATATCATGAATAACAAAAAAATCCTGCTTATTAATGTTTCAAAAGGAAGAATCGGCGAAGACAATTCCGCGCTTTTAGGAGCCATGTTTATTACTAAAATTCAATTGGCGGCAATGGAAAGAGTGAGAATTCCCGAAGAACAAAGAAATGATTTCTATCTTTATGTTGACGAATTCCAGAATTTCGCCACCGAATCGTTCGCCGATATTCTTTCGGAGGCCAGAAAATACCGGCTTAACTTGATTTTGGGACATCAATACATCGGGCAGCTTTTGACCGAAACCTCCACCAAAGTCAGAGACGCTATTTTCGGCAATGTCGGAACAATGATTATCTTTAGGGTGGGAGCGACTGATGCCGAATTTTTGGAGAAAGAACTTGAACCGGAATTCAATCCGCAGGATATGATTAATCTTCCAAATTACAATATTTATCTCAAATTAATGGTTAATGGAGTCACCAGCCGACCGTTTTCGGCAATTACCCTACCGCCGTTTTCAACAACCGTCAACGACAATAATCGCGAAACAGTCATAGAATTATCAAGAAAATCGTATTCCGCGCCCAAGGAAGCGGTTGAACGAGAAATCGCCATATGGAGCGGCGTTTTATCGGGAAAAACCCAATTTGAAAGAAGGGAAAAATTTACTCCCAAGAAAAAATTCATTCCTCAAGCCGCTTTTGCCCATAACTTGGGAGAAATCGGAATTGAATTTGAACCGCCAAGAAAAAAAATCGTTCAATCAACGCAACCGCCATTAACGACAAAAAAAGAACCTGACATTGAAGAACTGAAAGAAAGCATTAAAAAAGCGCTTGAGAACGCTTGATTCTTATTTTTCCGGGAAAATAAGATTTAAAAGCTTAAGAATTACTATTGCTAAAATAAAATAACCCACAACCGCCGAAAACGCGGTTAAATCAATCCATCCTTTTTGAAAATAAAAACTCGGGAAAATAAACTTAAACGGCGAAGTTAAAATATCCGTAATAAAATAAAAAAACTTAACGATTAGCGCTTTTTCTCCGGCGCCGAGAAATTTTAAAACAATACGGATTATCAATAAAAGCTCTATCAGCCCGGTTAAATATTTTATAAAAGAAAAAACGAAATGTTTCATATCTGTTAATATTATAAATCCTTATAATTTTTATTCAATCCTCCCATACCTTTGATGACTGCGCTCGATAATTTTCCCCTTTGACGAAGAATAGGGCGGCGGCAAGACATTAAGAGTTTCAGCCGAAAAAGGATCATAAGCCTCGCCGTCAATCGCCATTTTAACGTAAAATTCCTGCGCTCCCAGATTAATCATATCTTTGGATTTAAAAACCGGCGTCATTTCTTTTTCAAAAAAATAAGCGTCGTCTCCACCCAATCGAAAAATAACGATATTAGCGACATTGCCTAAAACGCCGGCCATTATTTGAGAAGGCAATTGCGACCGATATTGATGGGCCAACGTCAAACAAAAACCATATTTATCGGCTTCAGTCAGCATATTCAAAAAACCGTCTGTTGCCACGCCGGAAAATTCGTCTATATACAGATAAAAATCTTTGCGGTCTTGAACTTGAGTTCCCGCCATTCTTAAAATTCCCGCTTGCCTAATTTTTGCGAGAAAAAGAGAACCAAAAAAATTTGAATTTTCCTCTCCCAATTTCCCTTTGGCCAAATTGATAAGAACGATCTTATTCTCATTGATTATTTTATTAAAATCTATCATGTTTTTTTCTTGCTTAAAAATAGGATAGAGTAGCGGATTGAAAATAAGCTGTTCAAAGTTATTAATCAGTGAAATTATTATATTTGAGTCGATTTTTTTTGACCAATCAACGAATTCAACCGCCCAGAAGCGTTTCACCATTTCATCCAGGCTGCTTTCCGCTACTTTTCGGCGAAAATTTTCATCAGTCAGCATTAAAATCATCCCCTCAACAGTTGCTTGAGGATAATCAAGAAGCGCTAAAATAATGAATCTAAAAATGTGTTCCATCGGCGACGTCCACCCGCTGTCAAATTGTTTTTTCATTATTTCAATCAATTCATGAACAAGCTGATGTTTCATCTCTGAAGGAACATTTTTAAACGGATTAAAAGCTATTGGCCGCGAATTATCCGTCGGATCTATTAAAATCACATCGTCAATCCTATTCTCCGGAATAAAATTTAAAATATTGGCGATAATATCACCGTAAGGATCAAAAAGACATAAACCTTGGCCATAAGCAATGTCCTGGCGAATTAAAATTTCAAGCAATTTTGACTTGCCTACTCCGGATTTACCGACAATATAAAAATGCCTGCGCCTATCTTTTCTTTTTATGCCGAAAACGAATTTTTTGGATTCTAAAGCCGTTTCATAATTGGTTCGGCCGAAAAAAGAAACGTCTTTAGGGTTAACCCGTCCGTAAATCGGCAAATCCGGAGGAGGAGGCGAATATTTAACAATTTGAACTTTTTCGGGATTCATACCAATTCCAATTCTTTTGACAATAAATCTTCCAAGACTTGATGATATATTTCAATTATTTTTTTAACTTCATTAACGGAAATATGAAAATCCGATTCATGAGCCAGTCGATTCCTGACCTTATGAGCCTCCCAAAGAGCGTTAAGATTGGAAAGTTCGTTGGGATGGATGGATTTTAATCTTTCCCCCATATCTTCTCCGGGATGACCGTGAGCTATCAGTATTTGGTCAACCAAGCCGTCAAGCTCAATAATAGCCAAGCGAAAATCTCTCTCGCTGCCGGATTTTATCTCTTCCGTTATTTTCTCCCATTTTTTGCGAATATTTTCCCTTTTTTCCAGAATTTCTCTGTATCGGCCGCTGTTTGACGAAATCGTTTTCTGAAAATTAAAAGCCTCCGCTATTTTTAATTTTGGCTTAAAACGCGAAGATTTAATCGTTAAAACCACAATTCCAAAAATTAGAATCAACGAGAGAAAAATAAGAGTGAATTTTAAAATTTCTAAAAACATTGTCATTCTTGTTCAAATATAGGTAAACCGGCCGGCGGACCCATTTTTTTAGATTCAACTTGTTTGACATGCGGCGCCACCAACGTCTTTTCCGTCGGCACGTGAAAAATAGTCGCCAATTCCGCCGTATTTAAAATAAAAGTTTTTGACTTGGTATTAAAATTCAAAGGATGTGAAGTATAAAATTGGCCAAAAGTTAATTCCTCCGGCATCCGCCTTTCGCGAAAATTATGCAAAATTCTTTGTTTTCTCCCCTCGGCTCGCTGACGCCACATAATGTAGGGAAAATGAATCCAACGACCGATACTGGCAACAAGAAAATTATTCCGGAAAAAATTCAATCTTGGCGAAGCGTATTGATTAAAAGGCGCCACCAATCCTCGAATGGCGAAATTCCAATTAAAAATAGCAATCGGAGCGTAATAAATATAACGAATAACCGTGTCAAACCCAGGTTTGGAAATGCTTTCTTCTATAGCTTTAATCACGTCTTGTTCTCCGGGCGTTAATTTGAATAAAGCAAAGTCGATTTTTTCTTCTTTCGATTTGGGAGGCTCTCCCCAAATCGGAGGTTCAACCGGCGCCCAAAGAAAATTTTTAATCCATTCAGATATGGCCGCTCCAAAACCTCCTTTTTTCTCCGGTTTTTTACGGCCCGCCAATTTATCGATCAATTCTTTGCCGGCTTCTTGCCATTCGGTGCCAGCCGGTCGAATCAAAATCTGAAAACAAACTATTTCTTCCTTATGAACGCCTGCCAAAGTTTCAATAAAAACGGAAATCGGGTCCATCGCCATTTCTTCCTTACTGAGCTCAAAACGCTCGTAAGTGGTAATTGGATAAGCGTCTTCTTTAGCTAATTTTAATTCACTGCCGAAAATCTGATAACCTTTTTGATAAATTTCCTTTGTTGTTGCCGGAATTTGTTCAAAATAATCTTTTACCTCTTCAACTTCAATTGTCGGGTACTGAGAGTATAAAGCGGACTCTACGATTCTTTTATATTTCTTCGGCGTTCTGATATAGAAATGGACCCTGCCGCCAAAACTGACAATTTCCAAACTCCACCATAAAGATACTTCTCCATCTAAATAAATTTCCACAAATTTACCCGGAGCGTTCCTTAAGCTATAAATATTCATAAAAAACTGCTCCATCGCTTGCGGCATTTGTGTAACTTCCCTTGGAATTTTTATTTCTAAAAGAATTTGTTCCGTATTCTGTCTATAAAGATTCCGCCTGTGGAAAAGCCAGGCTTGTTTGAATATTTCAATTAACAAGACAAAGACGCCAAAAATCGCCGTCACCAAAATAAATTCCCGATATTTAACAAAAAGCGGGATAATCTCATTGATTATTCCTAAAACGCTTTGAAAAATTGTTTCAAAAGGAGACACGTTAATAAAAATTCTAAATCCTAAATTCTAAACAATATGATATCTTCCATTCTCTAATTTTTTAAAATGCTTTTTGTTTTGGAGATTTAATAAAATGGTGTTCGGCTGTAAAAATCTTTCTTGAAGCGTTAAATCCACCACTTCTTCTTTTGAAAGCGGTCCTTTATTTTTCAGAATTCGCGCTATAACTTCTTTAGCCGTGCCGGGTTTAAGCCCGAATTCGGACAAACCGTACATTCCTCGACCGACCAAAACGAAACGCGGATCTTTGATAAGTTCGTTATGCACCGTTTGAGGCAAAGCCGAACGACTGTCGAATTTCACGACATTAATGTGCTTGGCTATTTCCGTAAAATGCAACGGCTTGCGATGACGCTTTAAAATCAAATAAGTTTTAGCCCCGATGGTTTTGGGGTTAATTTCATCCCAATGGCTTAAGCCGAATTCGCCAAAAGGGCTGATTTTGAATTTTTTAGAAATTGAAGCGTAATTAAAAGCTATAACGTCGTTTAAATTGTGGGATTTTATGATAGGAGCAAAAAAATTGTCGAATTTTTTATGGGTTATCGCCTCTTCTTTTTTGTCGGAAATAAATTTCGCCAGTTTATTGATAAAATTTTTGGATTTTTCAAACGATTCATCGCTTAAATACCAAAAATCGTGGAAGTTTTTGTCATTACGATGGAATTTAACTCCATCAACCACTTCAAAAATAAACCGTAATTGCCAACGGTTGATTTTATTGTCTTTAAGAACCGTCCTAAGGTCATTAAGCAGGTCTTCTTCTTTGCGAACGCCGCCGAATTTCTTAAGAACACTTATCGCCGTTTCCGCGATTTTGTCTATTGATTTTTCCGATGTTTTTTTTATCAAAAACAAAGCCGCCCCCTCAATCTGCCTGACTCTTTCGCGAGTAAGATGATATTTTTTACCTATGGCCGCTAAAGTTTGTTTCCCCCCCCTTAAGCCGAAACGGCCGAGCATCACATCTCGTTGTCTTTGGTCTAAACCGGAGATTAATTTATTTATAATTTGAACAATCATTGTTTAACTTTTACCAGAACCCATCCACGATGTCAAGAGAGGACTGGCAATAAAAATGGAAGAATATGTGCCAACCACTACACCGACCGCGATCACTAAAGCGAAATATTTTAAAGAAAGAGGGCCAAGAACAAAAAGAGCGGCGAGCGTTAAAACCAACGTTAAGGAAGTATTGATTGACCGCGCTATCGTTTGTTTGACGCTTTCATTAACTATTTCCAATAAATTATCGCGAAGGCGATTGATTAGCAAATGTTCCCTAATTCGGTCAAAAACCACAATGGTATCATGCACGGAAAATCCGATGATCACCAAGATAGCGATAATAAATTTTGTATCAAATTCAACCCCGCTAAAACGCCCCAAAAACGCCAAAAAGCCCACGGAAATTAAAGTATCGTGAAAAAGAGTAACCAAAGTAATAATCCCATATTTCCATGATTTAATCGGATAAGAAACTTTGCGAAAAGCATAAATAACATACAAAGAAATTCCAATTAAAACTAAAATCACCGCCCAAATAGCCCTGCTTCGCAATTCTTTTCCTATTGCCGGACCGATTGTTTCATAACGGAGTTCCTCAACTTCGTTAAATTCTATTTTTAATTTCTGAAGATAATCCTGATGTTGTTCTTCTGAAAGATTTCCCAAACGGATTAAAAAACTTTGAGTTTCTTTTTCCGAATAAACTGTTGCGTTTTTAACTCCCAAATCTTTTTCAAAAAAATCTCTTAAATCGTTGGTCGTTGGTTGTTGGTTGTTAATCGTTGGTTTGATTTGCCAAAGCGTTCCGCCAACGAAATCAATGCCAAAATTAAAACCGAAAAAAGCAATGGCAAAAACAGCGGTCAAAACCATTGTTCCGGAAACAAAATAAAATACATAACGATATTTGATAATATTCATATTTTTATTTAATAAACACTCTCAACATTGTCCTTGTTACGGTAATTGCCGAAAACATTGAAACTAAAACTCCTATTAAAAGCGCTAAGGCAAATCCCCTGACAAAACTCGTTGTTGAATAATAAAGGATTATTGAAGTGATAATTGTAGTAATATTGGAATCCCTGATTGACGGCCAAGCCCGCTTAAAACCCTCTTCAATTGCCGTAATTTTTGACAAACCGTTTTTTATTTCCTCCTTAGTCCTTTCAAAAATCAAAATATTGGCATCGATTGCCATACCGATTGAAAGAATGAATCCGGCAATGCCTGATAAAGTCATTGTCATTGAAACGCTTTTAAAAACCGCCAATGTCAAAACTATATAAATAAGAAGCGCCAAAGAAGCGAAAATGCCGAAAAGCCGATAATAAAACACCATAAAAACCATCACAATCAAACTGCCAATAATCCCGGCAAAAACCGCTTTTTTCAACGATTCCATTCCCAAACTCGCGCCGATTAAATTCTGGCCAATTAAATTAACCGGCGCCGGCAAAGCGCCGGCATTAAGCAAATTAGTAAGCGATCGCGCTTCATCTATTGTCATGCCGGTAATCACCGCATTGCCGCCAATGATTTTTTCATTGACTCTCGGCGAAGAAATTATTTCATTATCAACGGAAATCGCCAGCGGCTTGCCAATATTTCTGCCGGTGATTTCTTCAAAAAGTTTTGCTCCTTCGTCATTGAAACTTAAAGAAATTTGCGGCTTGCCGAATTGGTCGGTTATCGCTTGAGCTTTAGTCAAATAACGACCGGTTAAAGGAGTAACTATAAATTGAATTTCCTGTTCAGTCCCTGTCGCCGCCGTTAAACTGTCTTGAATAGCTTCGCGAAAATCCAACTGAGCTGTCCGGCCTATTTGCTTAATGGCCTCGGCGGTTTCTTTAATGCCGGCAAGCTCCACGATTATGCGATATTTATCTCCGGCTTTGCTTAAAACCACATTCGGTTCGCTAACGCCGAACAAATTAACGCGGCGTTCCATCACATCCCTTAATCCATCTGTTATTGACGACCAATTATCTTTGTCAACGCCGCTTAAATCAATTTCATAAACTAATTGCGCTCCACCAATCAAATCCAAACCTAAACGCCAAGGCGAATATTTACTTAAAAAATCAATTTTCGGATAAACAAACAAAGCGGCCGTTGTTGCGGTAAAAATAATTATAATCAATAAAATAAACGGGCGTTTGGAAAACATAAATTATGAAGAAGCGGATTGGCTTAAATTAAAAAACCAATCCGCTTCTTTAAATTAACGCTTTTAAAATTTAAAAAGTGCTGGCGCCGGACAATATGGTTAAAATGCTGCCGACTTCGTAAAGGCCGGTGTTGTTTCCTCCGTCTTTTCTCGCCAGATTGTCATCAACCGTATAAGCTTCACTTTCCAAAGCGGCGTTGATTTCAAATCCCAGAGGGCTATTATCGCAAGCATAGCGATAAGCCAAAGTGCTGGAAGTGACGGCCGCTTGAGCGTCAATATCGTTCGTCGGGTCCTGTGGAAAATTGGAAATCGGCGAACCGCCCGCCAAACCGCCTAAGTTAACCGGAATCCAACCCGTGCCGTCCACTTCGCCGACTTCCACCGCGGTCGCCACCTGGGAAGAAGACGCTGTTGTGTCTAATGTTTCATCCGTGATGTCCTCTGTGGCAGTGTCAACGCTGTACCAAATAGTGTCTTGACCGGTGCCGCCGATGCATAAAACATTAGCTGTTCCGCTGACGCCGTCCAATTGAGGCGATTTTTTGCTGGTGATATAAATTCCCAACGCGGTTTTAATTGTTGATAAATCGCTGATCCTCTGGGAATCTCTGGCTTTTTTAAGAGTTTCCGCCGGATTAAGCATAAAAATGACAATCGCTCCCAAAACCGCCAAAATGGCGATGACAATTAAAAGCTCCAATAATGTGAATCCCTTTTTATTAATATTTTTATTCACGATTCTATTTTTATTTTAGTATTTTAACATTTAACGACCTTTTTATAAATGTTTTTTTATTCTTCCAATCGCTTCTTCAATACTTGTATCCGCTTTGATAATATAATCAAGCGCGCCCATCTCTTTGCCTTTTTTAATATCTTCCTCCTGCCCGAGATTTGATAAAATAATCAATGGAATGTTTTTCCACTCGCTATTTAATTTTATTTCCTGCAATACTTCAAAACCGTTCTTTTTCGGCAACATCAAATCCAAAATTATCATATCAGGTTTTTTATTCTTTTTCAAGAACTCTATCGCCGCTTCTCCATCACCGACCGACACAACATTAACTCCCTCTTTTTCAAATTTGAGAGAATAAGCCCTGACCAAATAAAAATCGTCTTCTACTATTAAAATTGTTTTCTTTTCCGCCATTGTTTTATTCTATTATGCCAGACTTTTCATTCGTTTAACGATTATCTCCAGAGGATACTGACTTTTAACGATATAATCCGCCACTCCCAATCGCATCGCTTTTTCTTTCGCTTCAAATCCTCCGGAAACAGAAACTATCGCCACTTTAATGTCTTTATATTGCGGGTTGTTCCTTAATTTCTCCAAAAAATCTATACCGTTCATATCCGGCAATAAAACATCAAGCCAAATTAAATCCGGTTTTTCTTTTTCCAAAATCTCAAAAGCCTCGCTTGCCGTGGTAACCGCAATCGGCTTAACTCCCAAAGCGACCAGCTTCATTCTAATCGCTTCATTTAACGATTTTTCATCTTCAATAACTAAAATTTTTTTCATATCGGAATCGTAAAATAAAATTTTGCTCCCTTGCCTTCTTCCGATTCAAACCAAATTCTGCCTCTCCATAATTCTACCACTTGTTTTACCAAACTTAAACCTAAACCCGTGCCGCTCGGAATTTTCAATTGAGCGTTGCCGGCCCTGAAAAACCTTTCAAAAATCTTGTTTTTTTGATTTTCCGGAATTCCGATGCCGTTGTCTTTCACCGAATAAACTATTTCTTTTCCCTTTGTTTTTATTTCTATTAAAATTTCTCCTTTATTGTTGGCGTAATTGATGCTATTGGAAAGCAAATTGGCAATTACCTGCCTAAGCATTATCTTGTCCGAAACAACAACCGGTGAATTATCGTCCATCGCCAATTGAACCTTCAAATTTTTCCCTTCGATTAACGGCTTGAAATCGTGAATTATTTCTTCCGTGAATTTCGCAAGATTTATTTCCACTGGCTCGTTTTTTGTCCGACCGGATTCAATTCGGGACAAAACCAAAAAAGTGTTTATCATCTCAATCATTTTCAAAACACTGCCGTAAATTTCACCGACGAATTCTTTTTGCTGTTTTTTTAATTTACCGGCGTCACCGGCGGAAAGCATTTCCGCGTACCAGCGAATGGCGGTCAACGGCGTCCGTAATTGATGTGAAGCAATTGAAAGAAAACTGGATTTAGCTTCTTCCAATTTTTTTTCTTCGGTAATGTCTCGAAATACGATCACTGCTCCGGTAATACCATCGCCTTTGAGTGGCGAGTCAATCAAAGTTATCGGAAATTTTTTACCCGACGCCAATTGATAATAAAGATTGTCTTCCAATTCAAATTTAACCGCTTCGCCGGTCTGAAACATTTTGAAAGCCGGCAATTCTTCGTCTTTGAGCCGCTGATCCCCCTTATAAACAGGAGCTATGGTTTTAATGTTTCGTCCTTTTGCTTCAGCTAAAGAAATTTCCAAAACTTTTTCGGCAATTGGATTCAAAAAAATCACCTTATAATCTTTATCTATAACAATTAATCCCTCCCCCATTGAAGAAACAACTGCTTTTATCCTGTCGCGTTCTTTTTCCAGAATTTCTTCCAGCTCACGGCTGTCTTCCAAAATATTAATTATCGCCGCCTCGGTCTGGCTTAAATCATTTATTTTCTGTTCCAAGATAGAAGTCGCTTCAACAATTTTAGACGCAAGCAAACGGCGGCTAAGCTTATCTTTGGCCTCGTGCCAATCCATCGCTTCTTGATAAACAAGCTCTACGCGCTTTAATTTAATAGAATTTTCCTCCATGACTAAAAATTAAATAATGTCGCATTCAATTCTGCAAAATTCGTCTCCCAAACCGCCAATGCATTTCGTTTCCCGGCCCACGCTTTTCTTCCCCGGATAAATCGTTTCCAAAGCGCCGGCGATAATTCCGGCTTCCAACTGGCAAATTGGCTTTCCCAACGGCGGTTTAATACCGCTACAAGTTACGCATTCTGAAATGTTTATATGAACCGCTTCAGGAGAGTTAATAACAAAATTCATTTTTCCAATTTTCAATTCAGTCAATTTTTTTAAAAGCTCGTCCGTATTTTTGATTCCAAGCATCTGACCGATATTTTTCCCTATAAAATAACCCGTTTCCGGCGCGTCTTCTCCTAAAAGATTGTGAAAACCGACAACCCTTATCAACCGCCACAAAATCACCGGGACCTCGTCGCCTATTTCAGGCCTTTCCGGCAATAAATCATTGATGCTTAATTTCCCGGGATCGCGAATAAATTTTTTTAAATCTTCTTCAGTCATGTTTTTTTAATTCTTCTATTTCCTCTTTTAACTCTACCATTTTCAATTCTCTTCCAATAGTCAATTTTTTAAACTTCTCAAGCTCCGCCAGTTTAATTCGAACTTCTTTGGTGCGTTCGATCACGGTTTTTTCCAATCCAATTTTTAACTCTTCTAATTCTACAGTTCGTTCTTTAACTTTTTGTTCCAAACTTAAATTAGTTTCTTTTAATTGGATTTCCGATTGTTTAATTTGTTTTTGATAAATTTTAATATTATCCAACATATTATTAAACGCTTCCGCCAAATCGCCGATTTCATCTTTGGATTTCACTTCCACCTTGACGTTAAAATTGTTTTCTACTGATTCCAAAGCCACTCTACGAATTTTTAAAAGATTGTTTAAGGAAAATCTGACTATCCAATAAATGACAAAAATGCTCGCCAGCCACCCTGCAATGCCAAGCAAAATTATATGATTTTTTTCTTCTTTTAATTCAATTAAAAGTTCATCTTTTTCGATTTCCACCACCAACGTTAATCCATAATCCTTTAAGCACATAGAAGCGCCAACCACTTCTTTCCCAAGATAATTCTTGTAAATTCCGTTGATTTCCAAATTTTCTTCAAAACATTTTTTTATTGGTTCAGTGTCAATTTTTTGCTTTAATACCGCGTCTTCCACGAATCTTGAAGGCGTAACCATTAATCTTTCTTCATTAACTAAATAAATCTCCGATGTCTTCTGATTCGTGAAAAAAAGTTCGCCGGTTTTTGCTCCTTGTTCTATTTGAAATTTACCCGATAAAACTCTGTAAAACTCTTTTCCTAAAATATGATTAGTCATCACGCCAATAACTTCATTTGTTTTTAAGGAAACTATTGGAACGCTTACATGCCACATTGGCTCGTTATGCCCTATTTCGCCTTCATATACCAAATTAGAAACAAAAGTTTCGCCAAAAGAAGCGGATTTTGCGTGAATAAATCGGTATTCCTCGTCCAATTCTTCCATCGGTTCCGTATGCCCGATTCTTTCCGGAAAAGTTGACACGATTGCCGTGCCGTTAAGATTAAAAATCTCCGTAATCATAATATTCGGGTCCATCACCTGTTTTTTAGTTTTAATATATTCACTTAATCGCGTCGCTCTTTGGCTGTCATTGGATTTGATTATTTCTTCAAATTCGCTTTGAATAAAACCGTCAGAACTCCAATCAGCGGTTCTAATTTTAAATTTTTCAAAAAGCAGAAACATTTGGCCTTCGCTTGATTCGGCAATGTTAATCAAACTGCGGCGAATTTGTTCTTCTATAATTTCTTCCATTTCAACATAGGTATAAACAACCATAACAATAACGGAAGCTAAAACGATTAAAGAAAGAAAAAATAAAATTTTATAAATTAAAGAAATTCGCATTTTATGGATTATTTTTTATCAAATTCTCCCATTAATTGATTAAAACTATTATCCAATTCATTGATGGCTTTCGCTTCTCCGTTGATTTTAGCGAGCAGTTCCGCTATTTTACCGTTGGTATTTTTACTGAAACCGGAAAATTTTTGCTGAAGAATTTCTAAAAGCTGAACCAGATAATCATTATAGGTGATTAATCGGCTAATCAGAGCGGTTTCCGAACTGACCGCCTGAAGCGCCATTTGGCCCGCCGAGGCGGGCAAAATGGCTGAAATGTTTTTCGCCATTATTTCCAATTGCCCCGCCAATTTTATCGCTTCGTCCCGCGCCTGCCTATTTTGCTTGATTTCTTCAGTTACCAAATCCAAGGCCTCGCCATATTTTCTTTCTTGGTCCAAAGCGGCGATCCTGTTCAAATTATCGGAAGTCCGATTGGAAATAAAAATAATGTTTTTGGCGATAAGCGAAGATTCTTGCCGCGCTTCCAAAAATTCTGACGGCGTATTTTTAACCGTTGGCGTTAAAAAATAAACCGAAAAATAAACCGCCAAAACGATTAGCGCAAAAATTATGAAAATTTTAATCCTTCGGGGAATCCGATGATAAAAATCTTTAATCATTTTAATAATATTTATTATAGCATAACCTTATTGTCGTTGAAAATACCATAGAGAAAAGCTATGATTATCACAGTTATCTATGCGGGTATCGTATAGTGGTAATACTCCAGTTTTCCAAACTGGTGCCAGGGGTTCGATTCCCCTTACCCGCT
>CAZLYJ010000005.1:0-1631 GCA_964563845.1 uncultured Candidatus Saccharibacteria bacterium
TTTGCCGGCATCAGTTTCGGGTCAGTCGGCAGAGTAAAATAAAAAGTGGAGCCGCGATTGAGTTCCGATTCCGCCCAGATTTCGCCGCCATGGCGTTTAATGATGTTCCTGGAGATATAAAGCCCCAGCCCCGAGCCGCTGGTGACGAATTTTATCGCGTTTTCCGCCCGGAAAAACTTGGCGAATAAATTATTAATTGACTCTTTTGGAATGCCAATGCCCGTATCTTTAACGCTGATTTTTACATACGGCTTGTCGCTTAATTTTTCAACGCCGATTACTATTTCGCCATTTTTAACATTATATCTGACGGCGTTGTCGATGAGATTATACAAAGCCATTCCCAGTTTTTGTTTATCAATGTTAATTTTAATCGGTTCAATTGGTTTTTGAAAATATAATTTGACGCCGGCTTCATCGGCTAAATTTTTTGCCCGAGCGAAAACTTCGTCTATAAAACCGATTAAATCAATTGTTTCAAAATTATAACCAAAACGGCCTTCTTCAATTTTAGAAACATCAAGCAGGTCGTTGACGATTTTCAAAAGATAAGCTCCAGCCGTCAGACCAGAATCAACCATTTGACGCTGATTGTCATTTAACGATTCGTTAGCCAAACTCTCAAAAATCCAACTGATTGCTGTTAACGGCGTCCGCAATTGATGGGCCGCCACCGAAAGAAACTCGCTTTTTGAACGCAAAAGTTCCGTTTCCCGCGTCCGATCGCTGACAACTTTAACAAATCCCAAAAGCCGGCCATTGGGGTCAATAATTTTATTGGTAATCACCCTTAACTCCATTTTCGGCTCATTAAAAGAAAGGTCTATCTCTTGAGGATATTCTCCAATAGCAGAATGTTTAGCAACAATCGGCGCCAAAGAAGGAAAAAGCGTTTGAACAAAAACTTTAAAAAGAGGTTCATTTATTTTCTCCGGAGAAAAATATTTACCGATAACTTGCTGTCGCGAAAAGCCGAAGATTTTTTCAGCCGCCGGATTAAAAATCAAGATTTTGAAATTCGGGTCATAAGCGATAAGTCCGTCGCGCAAAGCAACGACAATGCCGGTTAATTCATTGCGTTCAATTTTAATTTCCAAATTGGAACGAGCCAAACGAAGATTATTAAAAAGAATAACAATCGCCAAAATAACAAAAAACCCCGCGCTGAACCAAAGTATCGTTTGGGGGAGATAAACAACCTCAATGGCGAAAATTACCAAAATTAACGGCAAAAATATCCAAAAAAGACGCATCTCCGGCAGTTTGGCGTACAGAATAAGTTTTTGAAACAATCGTTCCATTACAATTCTAATTGATAAAGCCGATTGTCATACCTGTTAATGAAGAATAATTTATTCCCAAGCAACTCAAAATTAATAGCGTCTATTGGCTGTTTATTTTCTTCAAAAACCGGCAAAAGCGCGTTTTTCTCAAGATCTAATTCATAAATAAAATCATTGGAATAAACCGCCCGCTTCAAATAATCATCCGGCAAAACCGGCTCTTTAATCATATTATAGCTCTGAGGCACGGCGCAATAAATTTTTGAAAGATTTACCGAACATTTATCCGGCAGAGTCAAAAAATTAAGATTTGCCATAATCGCGCCGCTGTTCCCGATTAATTGCAAA
>CAZLYJ010000005.1:1731-6563 GCA_964563845.1 uncultured Candidatus Saccharibacteria bacterium
TTGCTGATAATTTTCAATCTTTGCTCGGCAATCGCTTGTTGTTGATTGTCAATTATTGGCTGTTGGTTAGTTATCGGCGGCTCCAAAATTTCCCTTGATTTTTTCCACCCAAAATAAATGCCGAAAGCGACTGCTAAAATAAAAACAACGGCAATTATTATAATGATTATTTTTTTCATATTCGCATTATCCTCAATTTTTTTACGATTATAATTATTGTTTTTATTTAAAATTACTTTTTATATATTACTTCGCATCTTTGACTTGTATCATAAATAACTCCAATGAATTTATCTTTAAAGGCCAACTTAGCTGAATTTTCACATTGTTCACGACTTCTATAATTATTACCCCAAAACATTGTTATAGTATTTGAAGTTTCACCAATTTTAGAATAACCGGGAGCATAGCCTGATTGGTTTGACGGCATTGCTGCCGGCTTTGGCAATCCCGGCTCTTTTAATTTCACCAATTCCGGATTAATGGTTTGAAGAAGCAAAACCGCGCCGAGCAATAATACCAGGCCAAAAAGCGCCCCCTTAATCCATTCCATTGCTTCTTGTTTTGAAGAAACCGCTTCGGAAACCGTCCATAAAATCGCGCCGTAAATCAAAGCCCCCAAAGCGGCGACACCGACCGCTGCTAAAGCCATGGTATAAAATTTTTGCACCATTCCACTGATCCCCTCAGCTCCTTCCCATGGGAAAGCCGGTTTATAATCAACTTCAGCCGCCAAAACCGAAACTGCTCCGATCATAAAAACGACAAACATTATTAAAATAAATATTTTAAATTTTAACTTTTTTGGAATCATACTATTTAATTCGTAATTTAATATTTTTGCCGGCAAATTCCATTTGATTTAATAAATTTTTAATTGTTGCCTGAACATTAATTTCCCAACCGGAGGGCGTGAAAGGGTCGATATTCAAATCAAGTTTGTCCATTCTTTCGCCTTCTTTAGCCAACCGACCGTCAACCGACCATTCAAAAGAAAGCTCGTTTAATTTTTTTATATTAAAGAAGAACGGATGGGCCAGAAAAGAACTGCCGCCGATGTAAACTTGATTATCAGAATAAGGAGAACTAATAATCGTTTCCGGCGAAACAATCGGAATTTTAATAATTTCGTCTAACGGCCCGCCCTTATAATCCGGCAAAGTAATTCTAATTTCCGTTTCTTGGCCGGGATAATCGCCCGTTATAAAAGACAAGGATTTTATGCCCAAGCCGTTTTTTTCGTTTTTAACCAAATTATCATTAATGTACCAACGAACTTTGGTTTTTGAAAGATTGATTATTTTACCGTTTTCCAATAATTCAAAATTAACGTCTATTTTACTACCATTAGTCGGAAAAATTTTCCCTTGATACCAGCTCGGCGCGTAACTATCGGCTTGCCAGGAAACTAAAAATTGCGGTGAAGCGGCTGAAGTTAAATTAAAATTAAAAACTAAAAAACAAAAGCAAAAAAATAAAAATGTTTGAGTTTTAAAATTTGTCATTTTATTGTTTTCCTTTCGTCATTCCGGCGATTTGTCCCGCAACGCCAAATTTTTCCGGATGATTGGTCAGATAAATTGAGATATTCATTCCAATTGATTTAATTGGCAAAGCGCCGACATAGGGAATTAATTCAACTACGCTAGCAACTAAATCCGCCGAAGCTTTTGCTCCTTTCATTCTAAAATAAAATTGGGTTACTGGAAAGGTCAAAATATCTATAATCCAAAAATCGTCCACCCCAAAAAAAACCAATACTAAACCGAGTATATCAAATGGAATAATATATAAATTCAATAAAATCGTTTCCGGCAATGAAATTTTTTTATCTTCCATAATAAATTATTCTTTTTTCATTTCCAAAATTTCTTCCGGATTAGTGGTAATGATTTGATGTTCAAAATATGAACCAACCACTTGAATGGCGGCGTGCTTTAAGCCGGCGAAAAATAATCCCTCGCCGACTTCGGCTTCCAAAAGCAGCTGCTTTTCCGCTTCGGACAAATTAAAAGTTTTTGCCAACGCTTCAATGGAGGAAGGGGCTTGTTTAAGTAATAACTGAATTGACGAATTGGTAATAATCGGCCGGCCATAAGGAGATTCCAAAAAGTCCTCCACATTTTGAGTAATAGTTGTTAACCCTAAATAATATTTCCGGCACCTTTTGGCGAGAGAAAAAAGAAAAGCGGCGCTGTCGGGATATTTCATCATCCACCAGGCCTCGTCAATAACCAAAATTCTTTTTTTTGATTCCGCTCTGATTAAATTCCATAAAAAATGAAGAACCATATAAATGGCGATTGGCCTCAATTCCTCTTCAAGGTCGCGAACGGAAAAAACAATCAAGCGATTTTTAATATCAACATTGGTCGGTTTGTTGGTAAAACCGGCATATGTGCCTTTGGTGAATTTATATAATCTTTGGGCTAAGCCGGCCCCGCCTTCCATATTGTTTAAAACCGTTTCCAAATCCTCAAGCAACGGCGGCTGAATTTTCATAAAATTTTCACGATCGGGAGTAATGCCGCGCGAAGCGTAGGTCTCGGTAATCGCCCGATCAAGTAAAGCGTCTTCCTCGGGCGTTACTTTGCCGAGCATCAATTTTACCAAACCGGTAAGATTCAAAATATGGGATTTAAAAACATCGCCCGGCTCCTCGCCCTTGGGAACAATTGGAATGTCAAAAGGATTCAACGCGTTTTCCGAAGCTAAAGAAATTTTAAAAAAACTTCCGCCAACCGTATTCGCTAATTTTTCATATTCATTTTCCGGATCAATAATTAAAACATCCGTGCCCATCATCAAAGAACGCAAAATTTCCAATTTGGAAGCGTAAGATTTTCCGGAACCGGCTTTGGCAAAAACCACGGAATTGGCGTTTTCCAAAGAAAAACGGTCAAAAACAATCAGAGTATTGCTGTGGCGATTGATGCCATAAAGGATTCCTTCTTCCGAGGTTAAATCCATTGAAACAAAGGGGAAGATTGAAGAAACCGGACCGGAATTTAGCGGCGTATTGATTAAAAGTTTGTCTTGAGCCAGAGGTAAAACCGAAGTGAAACCTTCAATCTGCTGGAAAAGCGCGGGCTTGGCATAAGCCAATTGGCTTTCAAACAGCGAATTGATTTTTTCTTCCGTTTTGCTTAATTCTTCAAGCGAATCCGCTTGAATGGAAATATAAACTCCGACATTGAACATTTTTTCTCTCGCTTGCTGAAGCGTATCGCGAAGAGATTCTATGTCCTGAAAAGCGGTCTCAAGCATCGGCTCTCTGACCAATCCCTTTTCTTCCCGCTCCATCAGTTGCGCTTCAATTTGAGTCGTTTTTCTGCGAAGACTTTTAAGCGCCAAAGCCGTATCCACCGGATGAGTGAAAATGGAAATGTCCAACAAATTCGGCAAATTAATTATTGAACTAAACCAACCGCTTGAAAGATAGCGGGGATAAGTGAAAAGAAAAAGAGTTTTAACAAATTTGTCGCCGAGCTTCAAATAAGCCGGATTGTTTTCCAAAGCCGCGGGGGCAATGACATTTTTAATGTCTTTTTCACCGGCTTGATACGGTTGTATAATTTTAATTTTCTCCATGAGCGATTTTTAAATCTTTTTTCTCCACTGTCGCGGGATTGTAAAGATTATAAAATAATTCAATCAATTCTTCGTTATTCAAAGCCACCGCTCGAAGCCCTATCTGATTCAGACCATTAATAACCGTATCAGTCCGCTGATTTAACTGCGTTGTTTTCTGTTCCCAACCCTCGTCTTTATTTTGCGATTTCTTTCCCCAAAATTTCAAAGACGCGATTAAATTTTCACCGGCTTTGGGAATTTGAATCGGGTCATATGGCACCACTGCGAAAAAAGTTTTTGCCATTACCGCGTTCGTTTCCACAAATGATTTAATAAATTCCAGATATTCGGAAATCTGATTTTTTAAAAGTTCGTTCTCTTCGGCTGTTTCCCTATCGCGCAATTTTTCAAGATAATCTCCGATATTCATCTTCCGCGAATGAATGACAAACTGAACGGAAAAATCCAAAGCATTCAAAAAATTCTGAAAAGAATGAAGAATAATATCCTGCTCTTCTTCCGACTTGAGGTCGAAATTTATTCCGGAAACCATCAAAACCCGCCTCAGCCCGCCGTTTTTCAAAATTACCGCGCCGTCACGAATATCTTCCACATCCACGAATTGCTGAGTTGAAGAATTTTTTTCCATATTTTTATAATAATATAGCAATTATCATCTGTAGTCGACCCTTCGAGAGATTTCTTTTTCTCCGGTTAATTTTCTGAAAGCCGAAAGCCGTTCTTTTGACGTTATTCCCAAACGCGGCGAACCTTTTTCCCTTTTAGGAATCGGATTTTTGCTTGTCATCAAATCAACCAAAAGCCGTTTGACCGACGGCATTCCGGAAAAATATTCTCTCAGATTTTTTCTTTTCGTTTCAACGCTGAAATCCGGCACTTCAATAATTTTTTCTTCAATCTCGCGTTGCCAAAGATAAAGACGGGGTTTCCAAAAAAAACCGAAAGCGTTGAGAGTTATTCTTATCAGCGGCTGACCATTGTATTTGATAAAAGCGAAAGCAAAAGCGATCACCGCCATAAACATAGTGATAAACAGCCAAAGCCACATTGAAAAAATAAAGAAGAATAGAAAACTTAAGCCCCCGGCGGCCGCCAAATACAAAAACTGCTTAAGCGTCAAAGGCCCGACAATTTTATTTTCAACCTCAATGAATTGAGGAATTTGAAATTGCATTTTAAACTTTTTTTAGAGTGCTAAGATCTATCATCTCCTCTTCTTTCTTTGGTTCGGCTTTGCT
>CAZLYJ010000005.1:6663-20988 GCA_964563845.1 uncultured Candidatus Saccharibacteria bacterium
GTTCTTCTTTCTTTACGATTGGTTGAATTGAAGACAAGGGAGGCGCTGAAGGCGTTTTTGGAGGCATTTGCGTTGTCGGCCCCAAAGGGGTCCTCATTTCCGTATAATGAACCACCCGCATTGGTTGTTTATTGTCTATTATTGGTTGTGGACTGGAACCAATCTCTACTTGCGCTTCAACCGGCTTTGGCTTTTCTTCTTTTTTCCCGACTAAATTAAATAAACCGCCTAAAGATTTTTTAATCCCCAAAGTCGGTTTGATTTCCGCTTCTTTATGAATAATCACTGGACCTTCAACTGGCGCGAACTCGCGTGGAATTTCTTTTTCTTCTTCTTTTGGTTTAATAATTTCTAATGGCTTAACTTCTTCTTCGCGCTGTTTTACAATCTGCCGCAAATCAATTGTGTGTTCTTCGAGAATTTCAATTGACGGCACCTCCTCCACTAAAGCTCCGGCGGGCACGTAAATTTTATCAATTTCACTTTTAATGGACGCAAAAATTTTACGATTGATTTCCGAAGAAATATCATCAGCATGTTTTTTATTTAAATGAATATTTTCACTGATTTCACGACTTAAATCGTCCGCTGGCACAAATCCCAAAAGAATTAAGCCAATTAATTGTTCAACAACTAAAACTTTTTCTTCGTCGTTTAAGTGATGAGCGCGACAAATCTGACGCGCTGTTTCCATATTGTTCTCCGAATCTAAAACCGCCTTGATATTCTCCGGTAAAAAATAATATTTTTTTTGAAATTGTTGTTCCGTAAGCAAAGAATAGTTCATTTTATTTAATGGTGTCTTCTAATTCTTTTATTTTTTTATCAACATCGGGGATTGTTTTAATTTTTAACTCGCTAAATCTAGTATCTTCATCGAGTGTTCGCGATTGTATTCTACCCAAATAATCTCTTTCTTGTTGTAGCGCTGTTTTTTTAGAATAAAGACCATTCAACTGAGATTGAGCTTTCTCTCTTCTCTCTCCTTTTGCCTTGAACAAACCTGAACCTGATTTTACCCCCCCAAAAACAGAAGCAACAAAGTTTTTATGTTCGCCTTTTCCCCGATAAGTTTGACCCCATTTTTGAAATGGCTTCCCGACTACTCCCATTTTTTGCAAACTACCCTGAACTTTCCCCCTAACAGCCACATCCGCCCTACCCAACGCTCCTTTAATGCCGCCTTGCTGCGCCCATTGTTGACTTCTTTGACTTGGCCCTGCAAATCCCCAGCCAGGTATTCTTACCCCTTTTCTCCCAGCCCAACCACCAAAAGCTTTGCCTGCCCCCTGCGCCGCGCCGAAAGCCGTTGAAGCAAAAGTGATGCTCATTTTATTAGCCGCATATAATCCTCCAAGCAACAATCCCATAACAACGACTAAATCGGCGGCTCCGCCTAAAAGCGTTCCACCAATATTCTCTTGCTTATCTACCGCAATTTTGACAACATCCTCAACATGATCAGGGTATTTTTTTATCGCTACCACCGCCAACATCATGAAAAAAGAAACAATTGGAGCGAAAAAAGTCCAACGAATAAATTCCTTCCACCATTTTTTCCAATTCTCTTGAGTAGCTGGGAAAATCCACAATAACCAAACCAAAGGAACAATAATTAAAAGAATCGATAAAACCACGTAACGAATCAAAAGCATTATCGCGATTGCCAAAAGTGTTAAAGCCGCCAAAAGAGTAAAGCCGGCTCCAAAAATTATTTGAGCGAGAAATGTCAGAAGACCTCCGCCGAATTCTAGTACCTGTATCGAAGCTTGGGTGCTTTCTGCATCTCCTGCCTGCAAATATTGCTGAGCTTTAAATAAACCAGCTAGCCGAGTGGAAAAATCAATCGCTCCCTCGCCTGTTGCCTGATTGATAAAAATCTCGGTTGTTGTATCGGCAATACTGATAAAAGCGCCGGCAATAACCAAACTGAAATTGACCAAAAGAGCGGCCACAATTAATTTCCAAAGCGCCTGTTTCATGCCGTAAGTTTGACTGCGGAAAATAGTGGCAAAAGCAATAATAATAATCGCCAAAACAAATCCCAAATTGGCAAAATTAAGCACAATCGGCCAACCAACCAAAACTATTGAATTTTGGGATAAAATTCCCTTATTAAGCCCAAGAGCTACTGTAATTAGAGCGCCGCCAATAGAAAAAACAATTCCAGCGAGAAAACCGAAAATATAACCAATACCCGCGCCAAACCAACCAAGAGCTTTTAGAGCAATTGAACTTATGTCAAAAAAAGCGGCATGAGCAATACCGGTTTCCGCGACCGTTAGAATAATTACCGCCAAAATCCCTGAAATTATTTTTTTGTTTCTTGAAAATTTCATTTTATAGAATTATGGAATCAACCGACAATTTTGCAGCCGGTTTTGAGCGTCATCCAATTCGTTTTGTTTTTCTCTTTTTTCATTGTCAGCCGCTTGCCGAGCAGAACCGTCAATTATTACCTGTAATTGTTCGCTTGTGGCGTATTTGTTCATAAATCCTTGATAAGCGGTTTGCGCCGAGGAGCGTTCTTTAATATTAAAGAAGTCGGCTTTTGTAATTTGAGCTATTAACTTATTCGCTTCATTAACTTTTGTTTGAAGATCATTAATTTCTTTCGTCAACCGATCAATTTCTATCTGAAGATTTTGAATTTCCGCGTCAGTCACTTGCGGCTGGCAAGCCGAAGAACTGCTCGTTGATTGAATTTGTTTTAATTGCTCCAAAATGCCTTTGGCTTGCTGGACATAAGAAAGCGATTTGTTTTTATCCGTTAAAAGATAATTCCATTCGTTCAAGAATTTTTTAACCTCATTAACCATCTGTTGTTTTTCGGAATTAATCTGCTGGTCAGCCGTATCTTGATATTCCGGCGGATAATAAGAGCCGGTGCCAGTGCCGGAGCCACCCATCATCCCGACGCCTTCTGTTATTAAACGATTAATTACGGCGTTGACTAAAGCCGAAGTCCAGGATTGGATATTAGCCGCCCATTCAATATCGCTGGTAACTGATTTAGCCACTGTCGCGCCAATAGTGTCGCCCGGAGTGATAATTTCTTCTTTAAGACATTTGCCTATCTCTGTTCTTCCGCCGCCATAGCTAGTACATTCACCCGTAAATGGACTAAACTCCAGACATTCATTTTCCACTTCTATCTTTTCATACTCAAGACATCTTTTTTGAGATAAAAATCCTTTCCCGGCTATGGCTTCATTTGCCGCCGCATTGACCGCTTCTCCCTGCTTTTGCAACATTTCATCATGCGCCATAAGCATCACGCCGAAATAATTATTTTGTGGCTCCCAAGCGGCGCTATAAGCGATCCAACTGCCATTTTCAAAATCGTTATAAAAATCCTCAATGTTTTTTACAATGTCATCAAGCGTACATGAAATTCTCGTGGGGAATCTTTTAACCGGCAAAAGTGAAAGGTTGACTCTTAACTTAAACGGTTTACACAACGGCGCAAGACCGACATCTTTAATAACTTGGTCTATCGCGACACTAGCCGCGTCTTTTACAAATCCATTCCAATCAGTGACGAATAACGGTTTGCCACCGCCCTGAATCCAAGTAATCGTTTGGTCAACAATCATATCAATAATCCGCTTGACAATAATGTCGCGGAGTGAAGTTCCTATTTTTTCATCAAGCCAAATAAAGGCATCTTTAATTGTTTGAACTATTGTCGTGCCGATATGCGCTCCATCAACAACCGGCATACCACTCGCTTTTGCTTTTTGAGGCAAAACCAAACCATTCACCAATATTAAAACAATTAAAAATAAAATTGAGATTTTAGGAAGCTTTGATTTCATAAAATTTCTTTGGCTTTGGTTTCCAATAATTTCTGCACCTCTTGAGCTTTTTCGATTAATTGCGGCAATGTTTTAACCGCCAAATAGCCTTTCACCGGATCAGCCGAACAATCGGCCAAAGCCAAATAAATTGAATGAGCTTTTTTGAAATGACCGATAATCGTCTTATGTAAATCCAGCCAATTTGAAGGAACATTCGACCCCAAATAATCATCTATTAAGTTTTGATAAAGAATCGCCGTTTCTCGATTTAACGAATACCCGTTGCCCAAACAATCGTTATTGACATCGTTTGCGATTTGTTCTAATGATCTTTGATATTTAGGATCGCTGAATCTTTTTTGATTGATTTTTTCAATATTTTGAACGTATTCCATTTTTGCTTCCCTTGAATTATCCACCAGAATTTTTAAATCTTTATCGTCGACCGATTGGCCGAAAATCGAAGAGGGGTCTTGAAAATTATTCAAAGCTTCCTGAATCAATTTTTGGTTTTCCGGATTTTTGGAATCAAAATTTTCAAAAGGATTTTCGCCGCTCTGGTCCATTTTTTGCATTGAACCGAACATTGATTGAGCAACAAGCTGCGTCAAATTAACGGACTGGGCGCTTTTTCGCTCCGCCAAGAAAGAATCTGTTTTTGAATCGAGTCCGAAGGATCCAGAAGTTGAAGTTGAATTATTTATCCACGAAAGAGGATTTTTTAAGTCATCAATCGCTTTTTGAACAATCCCTTGCTCTAAATTCGTTATTTGTGTTGAATCTTTAATAATTAAATAAGAGCCGACAGCGCCGGCGCCGATAACCAAAATTGCTGCCACAATATTAAAGGCTTTCATTATTATAATTATAATGTTTTTTTAAGATAAAACAATCAAAACAATGTGGATAATTCCATTATTTTCTTGATATCCAAATTCTGCGGCCGGGCTTGCGGATTAATACTTAATTTTTGTAATTTTTCCGTTAAAAGTCGCGGGTCATTGATCATTGGTCGCAAATTATTTAATATCGTTTTCCTCGGCTGCTTGAAAAGAATCTTGATAAATTTATAGTAATTTTCTCCGCTATCGCTTGCGACAGCAAAAGAATCCAAGGAATCTAATTTTATAATCACTGAATCCACTTTCGGCGCCGGCCGAAAATTCTTTTTGGAAACATTAGCGATGATTTTCGGTTTTGCCCAAAATTGAATTGCCGCTGCCAATAAATTCATTTTCGGAGGTTTGGCGCAAATCCGCTCCGCCACCTCTTTTTGAATCAATAAAACAATCAACGAGGGCTTATTTTTTAGCTCTCCCAAAATCCTAAAAAGATATCCCGTGATGTAATACGGGATATTGCCAACCAGCTTCAATTTTTGGACGTCGGACGTCCTAAAGACGTCCGACGTCCTTAATATTTTCAGCACGTCTCCTTCAATAATTTCAACATTTTTACTTTCAACGAATCTTTTTTTTAGAAATTCAACCAATTCTTTATCTTTCTCTATCGCAATAATTTTGAGATTTAATCCACCGATTGGCGAATAAGATTTGAAATTTGTTGTCAGCTCTCCGTGCCCCGGCCCAATTTCAATAACCGTATCACCGTCTCTTAATTCCAGCGCTTCAACAATTTTTTGGATTTTTCTTTTATTAATTAAAAAATGTTGTCCCAGTTTGCTCATAAAATTATCCACAGCCCGCCATTGAATTATTGGCAACGGTAAAGTATTATTAAATCATTAGTACTATTTTAAACAAAACCATACGCTTAATGAAATCAGCCCCCATCCCCGCATGGGGCGTTTTGATTTTTGGGGTTCTTTTAATCCAGATAGGTTTTATCAATAATTCTTCATTAACCAAAACATATTTTGCTGATTTTAAACAAACTTTCGACGGCCCGATAATTAATGACGCCATTGCCGCGGTAAGTAGTCTTAATAAAATTATTGAAACATTTGAAGTTTACGGAGAAAAAAATCCATTAGCAAAAGAATACTACTCCTTTTCCCTCAACCGATATTGAAACGCCTCGGCCAAATGTCCGCTTTCAACCCCTTTTGATTCTTCCAAATCAGCGATAGTTCTGGCAACCTTCAAAACCCGATAATAGCCGCGGGCCGAAACAAAAGATTTTTCCAAAATATTTTTCAAAAAAATCTCCGCCTGATCGGATAAATTAATCATTTCGTCAACTGTTTTTGAATCCATTTCCGAATTTAATTTTATTTTCATTTTCTTAAAGCGTTCCGATTGAATTTGCCGAGCTTTAATTATTTTATTCTTTGCTTTCATCGTTTCTGAAGAATTTTCGCCTCTTTTTTTTCTTAATTCGTCAATTTTCACCCGCGGCACCTCAATTTGAATATCAATCCGGTCAAGCAAGGGACCGGAAATTTTTTTCTGGTAACGGAAAACTTCGTTGGCGCTGCAACGGCACTCTTTTTCACTGTCACTGAAATAACCGCAAGGGCAGGGATTCATCGCCGCCGCCAAAACAAACCGCGCCGGAAAAATTAAAACGCCTCGGGCGCGAGAAACGCAAATATTGCCGCTCTCAAGCGGCTGGCGCAAGGCCTCCAGAACATCGCGACGGAATTCCGGAATTTCGTCCAGAAACAAAACCCCGCGATGCGCCAAACTAATTTCTCCTGGCTTAGGGTTAGTGCCGCCGCCGATAATTGAAACAGGAGAAGCCGAATGGTGAGGCGAACGAAATGGCCGAAAATTAATAAGAGGTTCTGAGCCCAAAGCGCCGGCGGCGCTATAAACCTGGGTCATTTCAATGGCTTCGTCTTCTGATGGCGACGGTAAAATTGAAGTCATTGCCTGAGCCAGCATTGTCTTTCCCGCGCCCGGCGGCCCGGACATTAAAATATTATGGCCGCCGCCGGCCGCTACCATCAAAGCTCTCTTCGCGTTTTCCTGCCCTTTAATTTCCGAAATGTCTATCAAGGGCGTTACTTGAAACGAAATTTTCGTGGGTTCTTGGAACCCGATTAACTCTCTTTCTTCCAAATGATTGATCAACTCCTCAAGATTGGAAACCGGTACGATTTTTATTCCCTTAACCATTGCCGCTTCCGAAGCGTTGGCTTTCGGCAAAAATAAAAATTTAAATCCCAATTTTTTCACCAATCGAGCGATATTCAAACCACCTCTTATCGGCCTCAACGACCCCTTAAGAGAAAGTTCGCCGACAAAAATTTTGTCGTCGGTCTCAAAACTTTTAATCTGCTTACTCGCTAAAAGATACCCTAAGGCAATCGCCAAATCATACTGCGAACCGGTTTTTTTAATATCCGCCGGAGCCAGATTTACGGTAATTCGACGATTTTCTTTCGCCGGCGGCTTGATACCGGAATTTTTCAAAGCCGAATTAACTCGCTCTTTCGCCTCGTTCAAGGCTTTGTCAGCCAGCCCGACAATATTAAAAGAATGGAGGCCGACATTAATGTCAGCCTCCACCTCGATAAGTTTGGCGTCTATGCCTTCAAGCTCGGCGCAATAAACTTTGGCAAAATTTTTCATTTTTGTTTCTTACACTCCTTGCACAATCTCGATTCCGGATCAACTTCAAAAATTTCCAAAGGTATTTCTTTTTTACATTTTTCACAAATGCCGTATTTTCCTTCTTGAATTTTTTTCAAGGCGGAATCAATATCCGCCAAATGCTCCTTCAGCGTCTGATTAACCGAAAGTTGGTTGCCAAAAGCCGCCACCTCGTCCGTTTCTTCATCGGGGTCAACATCGCTGCCGAAATCGGGAAAATCTTTATTGTTTTTCAATTCCCCCTCAATCTCTAGTTTCTTCTTATTAAGCTTTTCTTTAAATTGTTCTGTTGTTTTTTCGTCAATCATATTTTATAAAAATTTTGAAGATAAATAATACGTTAGAAATCCGATAACCGCGGCAGCCGCGAAAATCCCGACAATTAAAATAACTATTTTAAACGGCGATGTTTGCGATGAATTTTCGCCAACAACATTCGCTTGAGAAAAAATCGCTTTTTCCGGACCGACATATCCCGGAACTCGCGATTCCTCTTTCGGCTCTTCCGGAATTTCTTTTAATTGAATTGATTCCAAATCGCCACCGCTCATTTTAAGAGTTTTAAAATCCGACTCCATTGTCCTAATTTCTATATCCGCTTCCGGCGGTTTTGGAAAATCCGAAACGGGCGCGACATTTTGATTTTCCAATTTTTGCCCATCTTCCATCTTTATAATGTAAGTCCATTAACTCATCGCGTCAATCCCTTCTTCTTCCATGAAACGCCTGATGAATTTCCCTAAGTTCTTTATTGGTTAAATGAGTGTAAATTTGAGTGGTAGAAACATTAGCGTGCCCTAAAAGTTCCTGGACTGAGCGCAAATCAGCCCCACCCATTAAAAGATCGGTCGCGAAAAGATGACGCAAGGTGTGGGGATGAATTTTCTCGGGAATTCCGGCTTTGCGGCCGTAAAAATCTATCAATCTTTGTATTGTTCGGGGAATTATCCGGCCAATGACTTTCGAATTTTTACTTTTTGTCAGACTGATAAATAACGCCTCTTCGGTGTCGCTTCTTTTGGCTAAATAATTTTTAATCGCTTGTTTGGCGCGAGAAGAAAGAAAAACCACCCTTAACTTCCCCCCTTTGCCGCGAACCGTAATTTCTCCCCTCTCAATGTCAAAATGGCGATTTAAAGCGCAAAGCTCGGAAATTCGCAAACCGGTTGAAAATAAAATTTCTAAAAGCGCCTTGTCTCTCAGCGCTCTTAAATCGGAACCATTCGGCGATTCCAATAATCTTTCCAAGTCCTTGTATTCAATAATCGAAATTTGCCGTTCCGGGATTTTCGGCAATTCTATTTTATCCGGCGATAAAACTTTGTAATCGTTCTTTGATAGGTATTTCAAAAAGTTTCTCAAGGCGATGATGTAATATGATTGAGTCGTTTTTTTGAAATCTCCGCCTCTTTTGGTTTTTTGCCGCGCCAAACGCAAACGGAAATCGCGCACTTTATCCAAAGTAATATCGGTTTCTGTTTTGATTTTAGCAAAATCAAGAAAAGTCATCAGATAATGCTCGTAATTGTCGCGCGTTTTCGGCGAACGGTTTTTTTCTATTTCTAAATAATTAAGATAATTTTCGAGCAATATTTTAATATCCATATTCAATATATTATATCACATAAAGTGTCGTAAAATCTTTTCTTGCAATTTTCAACCATTTGATTTAAATTAAAAACAGAACAAAATAACGAATAAAAGGGGGCAAAGATGGACTTCGGTATTATTAAAAGTTTTAACGGCGGCAGGAAACTTTACTTATTAAAGCTAAAGGGAATCTACGATGTTCCTCCAAAAGCGACTCATATCCGTATCCATAACGGATTCATCGCATTTGGCATATCAAAAGATGAGTCGTCATTAGCGCTAAAAATAAAAAAAACGAAACGGGGAAGGTTTATAAAGATTCCACCAGGAGTCACCTGTGTCCAATTCCCGGAATACTTCCTTACCAAGCATGGACATAAGTACGGTCCAATCGTTTTTAACCCCCCCCATGAAGAGCCGTTGAACGCGGTCTAAATTTATTCAAAGGAGAAGTTCTCGCGACTTCTCCTTTTTTATTTTATTGCCCGCCTTGCTTTTTATTTTAAAATAAAGTAAATTATTTTGTATTGCTTATATGGCTTTAACCGTTCGACAAAAACAAAATTTAATGAAGGAATTTCAGCTTCATGAAACCGACACCGGTTCGGCTGAAGTCCAAATAGCGACGCTGACTAAACAAATCAGCGAGCTTGCCGATCATTTGAAAAAACACTCCAAGGACAACCATTCCCGCCGGGGCTTGTTAAAAATGGTCAGCAAAAGAAAACGGCTTCTTGATTATCTGTCTAAAACTAATAATAAAAGCTATTCAAGCTTGATAAAAAAGCTGGGGCTAAAAAAATAAACGTGGTTTATAAACATCAAAGAGTCGGCGTCTTTATTGATATCCAAAATCTTTATCATTCGGCAAAACATCTTTATTCGGCGCGCATTAATTATCGCGAACTGATAAAAGAATTGTCTTCAAGCCGCCAACTGATTAGAGTCATCGGTTATGTGGTAAAAAGTGAAACAGCTTTGGGAGAAAAAGCGTTTTTTGAAGCGCTGGAAAAAGCCGGAGTTGAATTACGGATGAAGGATCTCCAAATTTTCCCCGGGGGCGTCAAAAAAGCCGACTGGGATGTCGGCATGGCGGTTGACGCCATCAGAATGGCGCCTATGCTTGATACGGTGATTCTCGTCACCGGCGACGGAGATTTCGTGCCGCTTGTAGAATATCTAAAATGGGGATTAGGCAAAGAAGTGGAAGTCGCGTCTTTCAGCCGAAGTTCCTCGAGTAAATTAAAAGAGGTCGCCGACACCTTTATTGATTTGGAGAAAATACCAAGAGTGATATTAAAAAAATAATACTAAAAATAAATGCTTAATAGACAAAAATTTACAATAGAAGTCGCGGGTAAGACCCTGACTTTAGAAACATCAAGATTGGCCGAACAAGCCAATGCCGCGGTTTTAGGAACCTATGGAGACACTTCTGTTTTAGTAACAACGGTAATGGGGAAAAAGGACAAAGATATTGATTATTTTCCTCTCGTTGTCGACTACGAAGAAAAATTTTACGCGGCCGGTAAAATCATCGGCAGCCGATTTGTGCGAAGAGAAGGCCGACCTTCTGAAAACGCCATTTTATCCGGCCGCATGATAGACCGAAGCATCCGTCCGCTTTTTGATTCTCGCTTGCGCCGCGACGTCCAAATCGTCATCACTATTCTTTCTTACGACGACAAGAATGACCCCGATTTTATCAGTTTGGTTTCCGCCTCAACGGCTCTGGCAATTTCCGACATTCCCTGGAAAGGCCCTATTGCCGGCTTACGGCTGGCAAAAACGCTAAATAATGGAACAATCGTCAATCCTGAAAATTCTCAACTCGCGGACGCCAAAAACATAATTTTTGACGCTTTTGTCGCCGGCACCGAAGAAAGAATAAATATGATTGAACTCGGCGGTAATATGGCGAAAGAAAATGAAATAATTGAAGGTTTCAATTTGGCTCATCAAGAGATTAAAAAAATAATCGCCTTCCAAAAAAGTATTATTGAAAAAATCGGCAAAGCGAAAGCCGATATTCCTTTGGCCGAACCAAACGCCGAATTGAAAGAAAAAATTTTATCTTTAATTAAAGATAAAATTGAAGAAGCTGTTTATGTTAAGGGGAAAACCGACCGCCAAGATAAAATTTCCGCTTTAAAAGAATTTTTCAAATCTCAACTGACTGAAGAGGAAAATAAATTCTCCGATTCTATTTTTGAAGAAATAATCAATGACATCGTGCATAAAAATATTATTGAAGCTGAAAAACGACCCGATGGCCGAAAATTAGACGAGGTTCGCGAACTTTACGCCGAAATCGGATTATTCAAGAGACTCCACGGCTCGGCGTTATTCATGCGCGGCAACACGCAATCGTTAGCTGTTACTACTTTAGCGGCTCCGGGAGCCGAACAACTGATTGAAACAATGGAATCTTCCGGCAAACGAAGATTTATGTTCCACTATAATTTTCCCCCTTATTCAACTGGAGAAATCGGCCGTTTAGGCGGTCCAGGCAGAAGAGAAATAGGACACGGCAATTTGGCGGAAAAAGCCATAAAATCGATAATCCCAACGCCAGAAGAATTTCCTTACGCCATCCGCGTGGTTTCAGAAATTTTATCGTCAAACGGCTCTTCTTCAATGGCCAGCGCCTGCTCGGCTTCTCTATCTTTAATGGACGCTGGCGTGCCAATTAAAAAAGCCGTTGCCGGAATCGCTATGGGATTAATGGCTTCCAATGATCGTTATAAAATCCTGACCGATATCCAAGGACCGGAAGACCATCATGGAGATATGGACTGCAAAATAGCCGGTTCTGAAGACGGTGTTACCGCCATGCAAATGGATGTAAAAATAGAAGGAATCACGATAAAAATACTCGAAGAAACATTGGCTCAAGCAAAAAAAGCGCGACTGGAAATTTTGGAAATAATGAATAAAACCATTAGCAAACCGCGCGAAAAAATTTCTTCTTACGCGCCAATAATAATGACTTTAGAAATAGATCCATCGCAAATTGGAGAAGTAATCGGTCCGGGAGGAAAAATGATAAACAAAATCATCGGCGACACCGGCGTTGAAACCATAGACATTGAAGAAAGTGGACGGGTTTTCGTGGCTTCCGTTGATCATGAAAAAGCGCAAATGGCGGTTCGCTATATTAAATCGCTTACTCGCCAATTTCAAATAGGCGAATTTATTGAAGGTCCGGTAATAAAAATTTTAGAATTTGGCGCCATCGTGGATTTAGGCGGCGGAAAAGACGGGATGATTCACGTTTCCGAACTCAAAGAAGGTTTTGTTAAAAAAGTGGAAGATGTGGTTAAAATCGGCGATATCGTTAAAGTAAAAGTTGTCAAAGTTGAGAACGGCAAAATTGGATTATCGTTGAAACAAACGACTAGCCGCTAACCACCAGTAATTTGCTTAATCGGGATTTTAATCTTGAAGCTTTGTTCTTTTTAATAATATTCACTTTTGCGGATTTATCTAATTTTTTATAAACTTGAGAAAGGTATTTTTTTGCTTCTTCTTTTTTCCCTTCGCTTACTAATTTTTTATATTGTTTGATAACCGATTTTAAATCGGCTTTTCTTTTTAAATTTTGAGTTCTGTGCCGAACATTTTGGCGCAAAGCTTTTTTAGCTGATTTAGTGATTGGCATAATTAAAATCTAGAATATAGGAAGCGGCTTTTAATGTCAATATTTTTAAGTTAAAATTCATAACATATGATTTATTCTCTTTTAGGGAAATTAACCGGCAAAATCGAAAGTTGGAAAAACGAAGAAGCGCTTTTATTGGCTGAAATAGATATCTATATTGAAACGGCTCTTAAAAATCTCGGCTACAAAAAAAATGAAATTCGCGAAGCAATAAAACATATTTCTCCGAAAATCAAAACAATTGAGGAGCGATTAAAAATAGCGCTAAAATTTTTAGCAAAATAACAAAAATAATCCCTAAAACATGAAATTAAAAATTCATTTATTTGTTTGTTTATTTTTTTTTATATTTGGACTTTTGAATTTGTTTAGCATTTCAGATTTCGGGTTTAGAATTTCCCCGCGCTATGCGCAGGGGGCCGCTCCCGCAGAATTAAAAGATTCAATTTCCCAAAAAGCCGAAGAGCTTAAAAAAATAAATTCCCAGATTCAAGAAACTCAAAAAAATCTTGAAGAAACTCAAGAAGAAAGCCTGACATTAAAAAAAGAGGTCTCTAAAATCAACAATCAGCTCAAGTCTATTGAATTGGGCATTAAGTCCAGCGAAATTTTAATTGAAAAATTCGGCCTGGAAATTAATTCTTTACACTACGATATTACCGAAACTGAAGATAAAATTCAAAACAATAAAGAAGCAATCGCCGGGACCCTAAGAGAATTACAGACGAAAAGCGATGAATCTCCTTTGGTAATTTTTTTAAAAAATAAAAGCTTGGCTGAAAGTGTCTTTGAAATCCAAGGACTGACTGATTTAAGCGATAAATTGTCCGACGAAATCAATAAAATGCAGGATTTAAAAATTCAACTTAACGGAAAACTAGATGAAGTTTCAAATAAAAAATCCTCCAAAGAAATAGAGGGGGCCAATCTTAAAAACAAAAAAATTATTTCAGGAGAAATAAAAAAAGAAAAAGAAATTATTTTGGAACAAACCAAAAATCAGGAAAAAATCTATCAAAAAACCTTAAGCGACTTAGAAAAATTGCGGGAAGAAATCGCCGACGAAATCGACAAAATGGAAGAAGAGTTGAGATTAAAGATTGACCCCACTCTTTTACCTATCCCCCGGCCCGGAGTTTTGGGCTTGCCTATATTAATTCCTCCGGCGCGTGGAACATTCAGCTCCGAACAAAAACACGGTTTTACCAGAAATCGAGGCAAAAGATATCACAATGGTTTGGATTTTGGCGCGCCTATAGGGACTCCAATACTCGCCGCCGAATCCGGCAAAATAATCGCTATCGGAGATCAAGATAATTACCGCACTAACGGCAAACGTCTTTGTTATCGCGCCGCTTACGGAAAATTTATAATGGTCAAACATGAAAACAATCTAACGACAATGTACGCCCATCTTTCTTTATGGAGCGCTAAAGTCGGCGATGAAGTAAAGCGTGGTGATATAATTGGTTATAGCGGCAACACCGGCCGTTCAACCGGTCCGCATCTTCATTTCGTAGTTTATAGCACCCGAACCATTCCGCCGGCAAAACCCGGTTTTTACGAAGGCACAACCGGCTCGCGCGTTTGCGGTCCTCTACCAATCGGCGGAGACTTGGACCCTCAAAAATATCTTGACATATAAATAAAAGAAAATAAAAAAGAGGGGGTTTGCCGTATAAAACGCAAACGCCCCTCATAGAAATTTTTTTAACCT
>CAZLYJ010000006.1:0-3571 GCA_964563845.1 uncultured Candidatus Saccharibacteria bacterium
CCAGCAATTAAACTCGGCGATTCCGACAAAATCCAACTGGGAGAAACCGTTTTGGCTTTCGGCAACGCGTACGGTTTCAAAAACACTGTTTCCGAAGGCATCATTTCCGGACTTTCGCGCACCATTTCCGCCAAAACAGAACTTGATTTGCCGGCTCGCAAAATACGGCATCTTATTCAAACCGACGCCGCCATCAACCCGGGTAATTCAGGCGGACCATTGGTCAATATGAAAGGCGAAGTTATCGGCATCAACACCGTCGCTCTCATTGGCGCGGAAAATATCGGCTTGGCAATTCCGATAAATTTTGCCAAAAAAGATTTAGAAAAATTCCGCAAATCTCAATAAATATATTCATCCGCCAAAAGGCCTTCTTTATCAAAAATCCTTATTCGGTCGTGGAGAGAATCTATAAACCAATCGCCTTCAATCCATATCCGCCATTCGCTGGAAAGAAAATCTTTATCATTTCGGTATTTTGAATAACAATTGCCGAAATTAATCGTGTTCAAATACGCCCGACAATCATTGCCTCTTTCGCTGCCGGGCAAAGAATTATAAAAGCTCGTCTCCGGCATTTTACAACTTGACAGAGAAAAAATATAAGACTGGCACTCTCCATAAAGATAGGAAATTTCCGACCGATTAATATACGGGCAATTCATCGGCAAGGGCGGATTAAAATCATAAAAATTTTCTAAATATCCCGTACATTTATTAAGCCGGAAATTTTTATTAACCGGGCTTTTGGCGTTGTAAATGTTTATGTAATTGCTGCCCGATAAAATAATATCCGTTTCTTCGCCGCCATCGGGACGATAAACGCCAATGGCTTTGGGGATGCCGATTTCCGAACGGTTGCTTTTTATTTTCCAGCCGCTGATATTAATCGATTCTCCATCCTGCAAATAAGAATAAAAGCTTATTGATTTGGGGTAATTTCCCCACGAATAAGTTGAAACCGAAGAAACTTGAATTTTTTCAAAATAAGGAGACAATTCTTCGCGTTTATATCCCGTTGGAATCCGATAATCCGGAATATCTAAAATCGCTTTGGATAAAGTCGTTGTTGCTTTTGGCTGAGGAATTGGCGCTGGAGCGGGAGCGGTTGAAGGCGTTTTTTTCGCCGTTGTCAGCGGTTTTTTAATGGTCTTTACCTGTTGAGTTTTTTGATACTCTTTCAACCGCTCAATTGTTTGAGGCGCCTGGCCAATGGCATAAACAATGCCAATTACTACCACAAAAATAATTAAAATTTTAACAAAGCTCATAAAACGATATTGATTAGCCGGTCAGGCACAAAAATGACTTTTTTTATTTTTTTGTCGGCAACTAAATTTTTGATTTTTTCACGGCTTAAAATCGTCTTTTCCGCTTCTTTTTGAGAAATTCCTTTTGATATTAAAATCTTGTCGCGCATTTTACCGTTGATTTGAATGATTAATTCAAACTCTTCTTCAATAATAAGATTTTTATCGTATTTTGGCCATAACTCTTGAAAAATTGATTTAAATTTTTTGGACTTCGAATTTTTGGTGAATTGTTGATATAATTCTTCTGTTAAATGCGGGGCGAAAGGAGATAATAACTTAACAAGCAACTGACAATTGGCAATCGACAATCGACTTTCATTTTTTTCCATTTCGTTTAACAAAATCATCAACGAACTGATAGCCGTATTAAATTGAAAATTTTCAATGTCTTCCGTGACTTTTTTAATGGTTTTATGAGATAAAATCTCTAATTTTTTGTTTTTAATTTGTCCCCTACCCTTTTTCAAGGAGTGAAAGATGATTTTTGATATTAATTTATGAACTCGATCTAAAAATCTTTTCATTCCCTTTATACCGTTCATTGACCACGCAATTTCGGCATTAAACGGCCCCATGAACATTTCATAAAGCCGCAAAACATCGGCGCCATAAATTTCAATGATATCGTCGGGATTAACCGTATTCTTCCAACGTTTGGACATTTTGCGATTATCCTCGCCTAAAATCAGCCCCTGATTAATTAATTTTTTAAACGGCTCTTTTATGGGGACGATGCCTATGTCATATAAAAATTTATGCCAAAAACGGGCGTAAAGCAGATGTCTTGTGGCATGTTCAACCCCACCAACATAAAGATCAACCGGCAGCCATTTCTTAAACTCTTTTTTATTCAATGTGTATTTTTGATTTCCAAGCATTAAATATGCGAGGTAATACCATGAAGAACCCGCCCATTGCGGCATTGTATTTGTTTCTCTTTTTGCCGGACCGCCGCATTTTGGACATTTTGTATTAACCCATTCTTCGATATTTGCCAAAGGTGATTCACCGGTGCCTGTCGGTTTATATAATTTCACTTCCGGCAATTTTATCGGCAAATCTTTTTCCAGAACGGGAACAATCCCACATTTTTCGCAATGAATAATCGGAATCGGTTCCCCCCAATACCGTTGACGGGAAAAAACCCAGTCGCGAAGTTTGTAATTTATTTTTTTATCGCCAAATTTATTTTTTTTTAACCATTTAATCATTTCTTCTCTCGCCTTTTCCGAAGCCATTCCGCTAAATTGACCGGAATTCGTTAAAATACCGTCCTGCGTAAAAGCGTTTTTTGAAACATCGCCGCCCAAAACTGATTCTTTTATTGGCAAATTGTATTTTTGGGCAAATTCCCAGTCACGTTCGTCGTGCGCCGGCACGGCCATTACCGCTCCGGTGCCGTAATGGCCCAAAACATAATCAGCCGCAAATATAGAAATTTCTTCACTATTAAAAGGATTGATCGCTCTAATTCCTTTAAGCTCAACGCCTGTTTTTTCTTTTGCCAAATCCGTTCTTTGTAAGTCGGATTTATTTTTTGATTCCTGAATATATTTTTCAACTTCTTTTCTATTTGATATTTGTCCGCCAGTCGACGGGATAATTTTTGATATTATTTCATTTTCCGGAGCGACAACCAAATAAGTGCAGCCGAATATAGTATCCACTCGCGTTGTAAAAACAGGAATTTCGAATTTTGCCTGTCCGCCTGAATTTTGAATTTTGAATTTTATAATTGCTCCTTCCGACTTTCCTATCCAATTTTTCTGCTGTTCAATAATTGATTTTGGCCAATCTAATTCGCCAACCGGCAAATTCAAATCATCAAGCAACTTATCGGCGTAAGCGGTCATTTTCAGCATCCATTGCCTCATCGGTTTTTTTTCAATTTCCGAACCGCATCGCTCGCACCGGCCTTCTTCTAAATCCTCATTCGCCAAACCGGTCTTGCACGACGGACACCAATTAATGGGTTCAAATGATTCGTAAGCCAATCCTTTTTCAAACATTTTCAAAAACATCCATTGAGTCCATCTGTAATAATTCGGGTCTGTGGTATTTATTTCTCTATCCCAATCATAAGTAAGCCCAATCGCTTTAAGCTGTTTTTTATAGGTGGCGATGTTTTTATCAACGGCGATTTTAGGATGAATTTTATTTTTAATCGCGTAATTTTCCGCGGGCAATCCGAAAGCGTCCCAACCTATGGGATGCAAAACGGAAAAACCGCGCATCATCTTATATCGCGCGATAACATC
>CAZLYJ010000006.1:3671-19493 GCA_964563845.1 uncultured Candidatus Saccharibacteria bacterium
TTGGCTATCGGCATTTCCACCGCCTCAAATTGAGAATCTCCTTCCAATTTTTTTTTGAATTCCAAAGCCGCACCCTCATTAACGGCTTTGGCATTGATTAAAACTGGCATTTGCGGCGACTGAATAAACAGGCGCGTTAAAATAATATCATTACCGGCCAATTCCTTTATTTTCTCTAAAAACAAAGCCCAACTCAGACGCTGGCCATAAGCGCTGGAAACTAAACCGATTTTTTCATTTAAATTTTCAACTTTTACTTTAAGCAAATTCAATTCCGATATTTCTGATTGTTGACGTTGAAGGGGATTCCCCTCTCCCCCCAGCGTTGACAAACGTTCGTTTAAAGAATTTTCCGTCTTTATTAAAAACCCGTCAGCAAGCGTAAAAATCACTAAAATAACTCCAATTAGAGTTAAAACGACATTTCTCCAAACAGTCGCGAAATAAATAATCTTCTGCCAGTAAAATTCCTGTTCCGTGCCAACAGAAGCCAAACTAATAATAATATCTTGAGAGCGCGGGATAACCCCTCTTAACGCCGAACCAAAAACCGGAAACCAATCAATCGACAAATCCTTAAACTTTTTCAGCATTAGTGATTGAACTTTTACGGAGAAATTTTCAGAAACCGCTTTGAGAATTTCTTTTTCCAATCCCGAAGAAACCAAAATAAAATTATTTATTTGTCCGTTAAAACGACTGCCATAAAAACTTATCACTCTTTTTATTTCATCAACGACAAATTTTTTGAAAGCTTCAAAAGTTACTTTTCTCTCATTCCCGTAAACCGACTGCCAAGAAACAAAATGATTAAAATACAAACTTCCTTCTTTAATTAAATTGAAACTTAATCCTTGACCGCCGACATAAAGCAAAAGATAAGAATTTGTGTCTTCAAAAGCGCCAAAATCAGCGGCTAATCTTGCCAGCGAAAGACCCGGAAATTCTATTGCCGACGGCACAAAACCGGCTTCTTTCAAAACAGCATCAAATTCATCAACAATTTGCTTCCCGACAAATGCCCCTAAAAATTCCGATTCTCCGCTTGGACCTATATTTTTGCCAATCATCTGCCAATCAGCGTAAGCGTTTTCAAAATCAATGGGAGATATCATCTGCAAATTCAATTTCGCGGCTTCTTCAAAATGATTATTGCCAACAGCCGGCAGAGTAAAAACTTGCGTATAAATATGGCTGTCCGGGATATTGATAACCGCGCAAACTTTCTTTTTTCTTTTAGAAACGATTTGTTGATGAAGTTTAATAAGCGAAATCAAAAAATTTTCGCGATTGACGATTTTCCCGTCTTTAATTGTTTCGGCCGGCAATTTCAAAGACGTCAAAAATGGGACATTACCGTCAAAGCGGCAAAATTTCAATTCTAAATCATTAATCTCCAACGCTCCGATTTTCGGCTGGGGATTTAAAATATTTAAAAAACTCTTAAAATTCATAATGGTATTTCTTTTATTGATTCAATTTTAACTTCTCCGGTCGTATCATTGACATTAACAATCGCCTGAATTTTACGGCGTTTGGTTAAAACGGAGCCAGTAGAAACAATTTCGTGTTTCCCCGAAATACAGGACTCCCTGCAAACCACTACATAACTTTGTCCCCTGCCAACGGTTAAATTATATCCTGAATGAAAGAATTTTTTATCTCTGACTATTTTTATTAAAGCGTCTGAAACGCCGGCATTCGCCGCGCTTAACGCTTCGGCCGATAACTTTATTCCAAATCCGCTTTGACCGAAAAAATAGGCCACTAAAACTCCGGCAACGGAAATTTCCACGATAATGCCCGAAATCAAAAGAATGGTCGGCAAAGCGGCTATTCCCTTTTTGAATCTAATGTTGTATTTGGCCGTTGGCATTGATTGTAATCGCGCGAGAAGACGAAGAATCTTCTCTTAAAGCAATTATAATCGTGGTTGAAGCAACTGGCAATCCACTGACAGCGGAAAAAATTACCGTTGAACTGGCGCCGATAGCCGGCTGGACAAATTTAATATTTGAACGCAGTGATGACCGCGAAACTATATTTACCGAAGAATAATTGCTGCCGGAAAAAAAATCGTAAAATCCGCTACCGTTAATATTGTCAAAATAAATTCCCCAAACGCTTCCCGATTCCTGAGATATGGAATTATCTTGGGCGTTTCTCAATACCGCTATCATCTCCGAAACGGTCAAATTCAAATCTTGCTGGGAACGAAAACTCAAAGGGCTCATTATAAAAAAAACAGCCAGTATCGCCGTAATTCCGATAACTACCAAAAGCTCAATAAGGGTAAATGCTTTCATTTTTAGAATCTCCCGACCAATTGATATATCGGCACGATAATAGACATGGCGATGGCGCCGATAACTAAACCTATTAAAAGCAATAAAACCGGTTCCAAAAACGCCATTAATGATTTCACGGAAGCATCTATTTCCGATTCGTAAAAATTAGCCAAGGTGTCCAAAATATTTTCAAGATGGCCAGTTTTTTCCGAAATTGCTATCAAATTAGTTACTACCTTAGGAAAAGTCGGTTCGCGCCGGAACGCCTCTCCAATAGTCAATCCCTTAGACACTCCTTCCCTGGAAATTCTGATCAAACTGTCTTTTAATTCTTCAAAACCGACGGCGCTGGCGGTAATTTCCAAAGAATCAAGAATGGGAAGGCCCGCCAAAAGCAAAGCCGACAAAGTCGAAGCGAATCGTTGAAGCGCGATTTTCTTCAAAACATTGCCGACTGCCGGCAATTTAACGATAAATCGATAAAAAATCCGCCGACCGCTCAAAGTTTTAAAAAACAAAAACCATATCCCCACGGTAATAACGGTAAAAAAAACTAAAATAAACCACAAATAATCTCCGGCGAAAATTCCTATCGTAAAAACTATTTTTGAAAAAGTCGGCGGCTCAAACCCGCTGGAAGAAAAAACATTGGCGATTTTCGGTAAAGCGAAACCGACTAAAAAAATCAAAATTAAAACCGAAGCCAAAAGAAGGATTATGGGGTAAGTCAGCGCCGCCTTGATTCTATGGCGGAGTTCTTGTTCCTTTTGAAGAGAAACGCTCAATTGCTCGAAAACCTTCTCTAAATTTCCCGAGGCCTCGCCGGCTTTAACTAAATTAATAAAAACCGGAGAAAAAATTTTCGGGTATTTGGCAAAAGCCGAATGAAACGGCTGTCCCTTTTCCAAAGTCAAACGAATTTCAATAAGCAGCGCTTTAACGGACGGCTTATCAAAATCCGCGATTAAAATATCAATGGCCTTAAAAAGATCCGTACCGACTTTAAGCATTAAGGCCAGATATTTCGCTAAAAAAATTTTATCGGTAATCGTGACTGATTGACTGAAAATATTAAAACGGCCCGCGGATTCAAAATCTTTCCGAACCTTGACGGAAACGGGTTTTAACCCTTGAGAAGCCAAGTGTTCCAAAACACCGGCCAAATTATCGGCTTCGAAGTCGCCCTCTATTATTCCACTGTTCGCTTTTGAAGCAATATAATGAAAATGCATAAATTTATTCTCGTATTACTCTTAGTATTTCCTCGATTGTTGTTGCTCCCACTTCGGCTTTCCGCAAACCGTCTTCAAACATCATAATCATTCCTTTCTTTTTCGCCAAAGTCACTAAATTATCCAAGGAAAAATTTGGTGAAATAATTTCTTTTCTTATCTCCTCGTCAACATTTAAAATTTCAAAAATGCCTATTCTGCCGGAATATCCCGTATGGTTGCAGCTCAAACACCCCCGTCCGCGATACAAAGTTTTGGGAGCTTTAAAATCAACGGCTAAATTCAAACTTTTAATCTGGATTTTTATCGATTCCAATAAATCCGTTGACGGCGGAAAAGATTCAATGCAATCAACGCAGATTTTTCTCACCAAACGCTGAGCCAAAACCGCGTTCAAAACCGCGGCTACCAAAAAAGAAGGAATTTCCATATCAATCAATCTTGGAACGGCCGTCGGCGCGTCGTTTGTATGCAAACTGGAAAGAAGAAGGTGTCCGGTTAAAGCTGAATGCACCGCGATTTCCGCCGTTTCTTCATCTCGGACTTCGCCGACCATTATGATATTCGGGTCTTGGCGCAAAATGGAACGAAGCCCCGAAGCAAAAGTCACTCCCGCCAAAGGATTAATCTGCGTTTGATTGATATATTTCATATTATACTCTATCGGGTCTTCAATGGTTACGATATTAACTTCCGGCCTGTTTAAAATATTTAAAATGGAATAAAGGGTGGTTGTTTTCCCCGAACCGGTCGGGCCGGTAATCAACAACATGCCGTAAGATTTCTTGATATTTTCCCTGATTATCGACTCCATATCGTCCATCATTCCCAACTCTCTTAAAGACAACGGCTTTTGAGTGGAAGATAACAACCGCATTTCCACTTTTTCTCCGTAAAAAGTGGAAATAACGGAAACTCTGACATCAATCATATAAGAAGCGGCTTTATAGCGAAAACGACCGTCTTGCGGTTTTTGATGCTCATCTATTTTCAATCCCGATAAAAGTTTTATTCTAGCGACCAAAGCCGGATGAACATCTTTAGGAATTCTGGTAATTTCATTAAGCACGCCGTCTATCCGAAATCTGACTAAAATATTATCTTCAAAAATCTCAATATGAATATCTGAAGTCTTGAGGTTAGCGGCGTAAAAAAGCAAGTTATCTATAATCGCCACAATCGGCACGGCCGCCGCTGCTTCCTCAATACTCCCCAATTTTTGCTTAAGAGAAGCGGCGATATTTTCTTCTATAATCTTTTTGAAATCTTCGGCAAAACGGCGACCGTACATCGCGAAACCTCTTTCCAAATCCTCGTCCGTGGCCAAAAACGGCTTGATATCGGCTTTAAGATGCTGTTTTAAAAATTCAACCGTTGAAAGATCGCTAGGGTCTTCCATTGCCGCGTCCAAAGCCCCGGATGGCTCTTCGTCAAAAATTATCGTTTTTTTTTGCCTCGCCCAATTTTCCGAAAGTTTTCGAAGCGCCGTTTCATTTATCTGACGCCGAGTCAAATTAGCCCTTTCAACACCGAAATACTTTGCCAAAAAATTGTGCCAATAATCAACCGTGATAACGCCGCGAGAAACCAAAACTTCTTCCATGTTCTGCCCCATTCTCGACGCTTCACTCAATAAGTCGTCAAAATCCGCCTCCGTTATCAACCCTTCTTTCATAATCAATTCTCTTAATTTTAAAGTGGGAATTTTAAGCATTTTATTCCGCCGCTACTCTTAAAACTTCTTCCAAAGTCGTAAGGCCAGTCTCAATTTTTGACAAACCGTCTTCAAACATAATTTTCATTCCCTCTTCTCTGGCTTTTTTCTTAATGATGTTGGTCGGCGCCTTGGCGATTATTAATTCCCGAATAGCGTCGGAAACGTATAAAATTTCAAAAATTCCAACCTGTCCTCTATACCCGGAAAATCCGCAAACATTACACCCTTCGCCTTTGTAAATCATCTGAGGCGGTTCAATTTTTAATCCTATTCCCTTAACTTGTTCTCTAAAAATATCCGTCATTTCTTTTGTCGGTTTTGTTGAATGAACGCAGGCGGCGCAGATGCGCCTTGCTAATCTTTGGGCAATCACCACATTCATCGTGGAAGCGATTAAAAACGGCTGAACTCCTAAATCAATAAGTCTGGGAACGGCCGTCGGCGCGTCGTTTGTGTGTAAAGTTGAAAGCAGACGATGGCCCGTTAAAGAAGCGTTTATCGCGATATCAGCCGTTTCCGTGTCCCTAATTTCTCCAACCATAATAATGTCCGGATTTTGCCTGACCAAAGAACGCAGACCGGTTGCGAAGGTTAAACCGGCTTTGGTATTTACCTGGGTTTGATTAACGCCGGGAATGTCGTATTCTATCGGGTCTTCAACGGTCGTAATATTAACCTTAGGCGTATTAAGAATTCCCAAAACAGAATAAAGAGTGGTTGTTTTGCCGCTACCGGTCGGACCGGTCACTAAAATCATGCCGCGGGGTTTTTTTATCGCCATTTCAAGTTTTACCAAATCTTCCTGTAAAAAACCTAACTCGTAAAGCGTCAACGGCCTCAATGATCCTTTAAGTAATCGCATTTCCGCTTTTTCACCGTGAAAAGTGGGGATTACCGACACCCTGACATCTATAAATTGATCTTCCATTGGGAACCGAAAACGGCCGTCTTGCGGCGCGTTATGAATATCAATCTGAAGATTGGCGAGAACTTTAACCCGCGAGACCAAAATCAAAGCGATAACTTTCGGCAAAGTCAGAATTTCCTGAAGAATGCCGTCAATTCTATATCTGACCACAAGCTTGTTTTCAAACGGCTCAAAATGAATGTCAGAAGCTCCCAAGGTAACCGCGTGCTCGATAATCGTATTAACAATACCGACAATCGGCACGGCTTCAATCATTTTAGCCGTTTCAAAACTCCCAACCATCCCTATTGATTCTCTTAAATTTTCATCAATTATTTTACTGAACTCTTCGCTAATTTTTTTCTTATACTGCCTTAAACCGTATTTAATATCTGATGAAGAAATCAGATGAATGTCCAACCAAGCGTCAAGTTTAACGCGGAGATACTGGATTGTGTTGAAATCTTCCGGGTCAATCATTGCCAATTTCCCCCGCTTTTTTTCTTTATCGAATTCAAAAAGAACGACTCCCCGCGATTTGGCAAAGGCCTCGGGAATCATTTCCAACACATCATTAGGGATTTCAACGTTGCGCAAATTGGCAACCGGCAATCCAAAAAATTTGGCAACGCTTTCGGTCAAATATTTTTCATCAATCAACCCTTTGCCGATTAAAACATCCAAAATCGTTCGCCCTCCGCGTTCAGCCTCAAGTTGAGACGTCAAAAAATCCTTTTCTTCAACCAATCCCGATTGCTCAATAATTTTTTTTATGTCTTCTTGAAGTAAATGCATTTATGAACAAAGTCCCCAGCCGCAAGCCGCGCATTTATTACAGCCTTCCTGCTTAACCAATAGCGAACTGCAAGAGGGGCAATTTTTTAAATCAAATTTTCCATTAATCGTATTTTGAGCCGGCGACAAATCCAAGCTGTTGACTTCAGCTTTTACACCCGCCTCGTAATAAACAACTAATCCTTTTGTTTTCTCGTCTTTTTTAACAAGGGATAATTTTTGAATATCTTTGGGTTTCCTTTTAGTACTGCCTCCTACCAACACTTGAGTTTGTAAAGATTTATCGCGATAAACGGTAACCCCCTTGCATCCCAATTCATAAGCTAAAAGATAAACCTTTTTAATATCGTCAACCGTGGCTTCGGCCGGAAAATTATTTGTTTTAGAAATCGCCGAATCAACCCATTTTTGAAAAGCCGCTAGAACCTTGACGTGATCAACCGGCGTAATATCCATCGCCGTAACAAATATCTTTTTATATTTTTCCGGAATATAAGAAATATTGCGGATACTGCCGCTAAAGCGAGCGGCGTCTCCGATTAAATCCTCGTCCATTAAACCGGCTTTCCTCATTTGTTCTTCAAAAACCGGATCAACATAATAAAAACTGCCAACCGCCACGTTTTTCTCAAAAACCAAACTATAAACCGGCTCAATACCCGAAGAACACCCGGCCAGCATTGAAATTGAACCTGTTGGCGCGATTACCGTGGTAAAACTGTTTCTAATACCGTGCTTTTTTATTTTTTTTGACAAAGCCGACCAATCAAAATGCCACGATTTTTTGTCTTTGAATCCGCTAAACGGCAATTTGCCTTCCTTGTAGAATGACTTGTCAAAATAAGGCATTCGTCCCCGCTCTTGAGATAATTCAAGAGAGGTCTCTTTGGAATAATAATTGACGAATTCCATCAAGCGTTCCATAAAATCCAGACAACTTTTAGAAGCGTAAGAAATTTCAAGTTCAAAAAGTAAATCTCCTATCCCCATTACCCCTAAGCCGAGTTTTCTGGTATTCAAGCTCATCTCCTCTATTTCCTTAAGCGGATATTTATTAACATCGACTATGTTATCAAGAAAACGTGTCGCGATTTTAACGTCTACTGCCAATTTTTGCCAATCAAAAACCGGTTTCTTGCCGCCGTTTTTCTTCAAATAATTCCAAACATTAATCGACCCTAAATTACACGACTCATAAGGATAAAGTAAAACTTCGCCGCAAGGATTAGTGGCTTCAATCGGTCCCAAATGCTTTAAAAATGGATTGTATTCGTTTATTCTGTCGTGGAAAAGCACTCCGGGCTCGGCCGATTCCCAGGCCTGATAAGCGATGACATCAAAAAGTTTTTTAGCGTCGACTTCAGCAACCGGTTTTTGAGAATGCGGACTTACCAGCTGATAAGGTTTGCCTTCTTTGTATGATTTCCAAAAATCTTCCATTATCATCACCGAGATGTTGAAATTTTTTAAGGCCTGATTTCCTTCTTTGGCATGTATGAATTTTTCAATGTCCGGATGATTACTGTTTAAAATCCCCATATTCGCCCCCCTTCTAATTCCGCCTTGTTTAATAACTTCGGTCATTTTATCAAACATCGACATAAAACTAATCGGACCTGACGCCGCTCCTCCCGTAGTTTTAACAAAATCGCCTTCCGGCCGAAGTTTAGCGAAATTATAACCAACGCCGCCGCCGGATTTAAAAATAATAGCAGCGGCCTTAAGCATATCCATAATAGACTCGATGGAATCCTCGATGCCGAGAGTAAAGCAGGCTGAACCCATCCCTAAATAATTGCCGAAATTAGCCAAAGCCGGAGTATTCGGCAAAAATCTTCTATTAACCATCAATTCATAATACTCTTCGATTTCTTTTTCGTATTTATTAAAATATCCTTTTTCAAGAAGATTCAAAAAACCGTTCCAAGAAACTTTTATCTTACGTTGTTGCGCCAAACGATCATAAACTTTTTTTACGGCTTCCAAATGAAACTGATTTAATTTGTATTTCCCAATGGAAAATTTCCCCTCATGCTTAATTTGATCAAATTCTTCTATTTGATGTTCCGGCGCGCCGCCTTTTTTCTGATAAATTTTTGAATCGTAAAAAAGCGAAGGAATGGTTGTATGAACGGAAACTCTTTCAAAAAGTTCTTTCGGCGATTCAATAATTTTTCCATCGGCGTCTTTTCTAAGGTAACGCGAGGCTAAAACCCGCAAAGCATTGATATCAAATTTTTTATCAACTTCGTCAATCTCGGTTTTATCAAGAACTTGTTGCTTTTCCTGACGAATTTCCGCTCGATGTTGACGATATAAAATATAGGCCTTGGCAATTCGAGGATGAATTTCTTCTATCAATATTTGTTCAACCACATCCTGCACCTCTTCAACCATCGGGATAACGCCTTTTTTTATTTTCTTCTCAAGTCTCTTTATGACCTCTTTACCGAAATTATTCGCCAATTGCCAATTCGGTTCGCCAACCGCTACCGAGGCCTTATAAATGGCATTAGTAATTTTTTCAATTTTGAACGGCGTTGTTTGGCCGTTGCGTTTTTTAATTAATTTAAACATAGATTGTTATTTATCGTTTCTTTTTCCTTAAAAACGCCGGAATGTCCCAAACATCTTCTTTTTTTTCTTCTTTTTTTTCTTTAATCCTTAAACCTTCTTTTTCTTTAGTCGCGTGAATTTCTTTTTCCGCGGCAATCATCTCAACTTTAACGCTCGGTTCAAAAACAAAAAGATTAGGAAGAGTACCTGTTTCTTTCCGCGTTCCTCCGTTAAAACCCGTAGCCACCAAAGTTACTTTAATATCCCCTTTTTTAAGTTTTCGGTCATGATGAACCCCAAAAATTATTTTTGCCGGAGAATGCACCGTTTCCGATATCAATCTGGCAATTTCATTAACTTCCGTCATTTTTAAATCACGATGTCCGGAAATGCTAAAAAGTATTCCTCTCGCGCCGTCAATGGAAATTTCCAAAAGCGGAGAACTTATCGCAAACTTGGCGGCATTCGCGGCTCGTTCCGCTCCGGAAGCAATACCCATGCCAATGATTGCCGAACCGGCATTCTGCATAATAGATTTGATATCGGCAAAATCAACATTAATCAACCCCGGCATGGTAATTAATTCGGCAACCCCCACAACCGCGTTTTTTAAAATTTCGTCAATCGCTTCAAACGCTTTAATCAATGAAGTGTTTTTATTAATTACTGAAAAAATCCGGTCATTCGGAATGGTAATTAAAGTATCAACCTTGTCTCTTAATCCGGCAATTCCTTCTTCGGCGATTCTGGTTCTTTCAAATCCTTCAAAGCTGAACGGCTTTGTGATTATTGCCACCGTTAAAATCCCCAAATCCCTAGCGATATCCGCGATAACCGGCAAAGCGCCCGTACCCGTGCCGCCGCCAAAACCCGCCGTTAAAAAAACCATATCCGCCCCCTTTAAAATTTCCGTGATTTCCGATTGATTTTCTTCAGCCGCTTGCCGGCCAAGTTCCGGATTCATTCCCGTCCCCAAACCGCGAGTAAGATTTTTACCGATATAAATCCTTTTTTTCGCCAAACATTGATTGAGATCCTGGATATCCGTATTGACAACGATTAAATCCACCCCTCTCGGCAAATTATCGTTCATTCTGGTAACGGCGTTTCCCCCCGCTCCTCCAATTCCGATTACGACCAATTTAGCTAAATTATTGTCTTTGGTTTTTTTGCGCTTCATGATTTTTAAATTAATAAATTTTATAACCGCGGACTATGGAACAAAATATCTCCAAATATTTTTTATTTTATTTATTGAAAACTTATCGGGAATATGCCACTTATTTTCTTTCAAGTGCTGGTCTTTTGCCCAAAACAATAAACCAACGGCCGCGGAAAATTCCAAATTTTCAACGGAATCTCTGGCATTATTACTGTAAAATTCCATTTCTTCTATCCCCGGTAAGGCGATTTCTGCCGGTAATTTTAATTCATCTTTCGCCAAATCCACAATTCCCGACATTTTAGCGCTTCCCCCCGTCAGCACCGCTCCAACCGGCAATTGCCCGGCTTTACCTATTAATTTTAACTCATTATTGATAAATTCAAAAATCTCCGCCAACCGAACCTCAATAATTTCATTTACCAAGCGCCGAGAAATAATTGACTTAATATTACGGTCGATTTCTTTTAATTCAAAACCGGTTTTTTCTTTGAAAATAACCGAGGTGATTTTTTCCTTGGAAGAAGTTTCTTTCACCGAACTCGAGCCGAAAAACAATTTAATAAGTTCCGCGGCCTTGATGGAACATTTGAGCCCGATTGCCAAATCATTGGTGATATTTCCGCCGCCGACCGGCATCGCGGCCGCGTGAAGAAGTTTTCCTTCTTCATAAACGCTCATTGAAGTCGTGCCGAAACCGATGTCAATCAAAACCACTCCCAAATCTTTTTGAGTTTTCGTTAAAATCGCCCGACCGGAAGCCAATGGATTATAAATCACTCCTCCCACGGAAGCCCCTAAAGATTCAAGAATCGCTAAAATATTTTTAACATTGGGAGTGAAAGCGTCAATAATTAAACTATTCACCTCAAGCCTCGTCCCCGTCAATCCCAACGGTTCGCGCACATCGGAAATGCCGTCAACGATGAATTCTTTCGTCAAAGTATGAATAATCATTCGATTGGGCAAAAGTTTTATCGCCTGAGAAGCTTTGATTACTCGATTGATGTCGTCTTGAGAAATTTCATTATCAGCTCTTGAGACCGCCACGATACCCCGCGATTCCTGGCACCTGACGCTTGAACTGCTGATGTTAACAAAAACGTTTTTAAGAGCTAACTTGTCTATATCTTTTATCTTTTCAAAAATTTTTCTCAGCACTTCCGTTAATTCTCCGGCATTGACGATTTCCCCTTTGCGAATGCCCGAAGAAGGAAATTGAAAAACCCCCAAAACGGATAATTTATCTTCTTTTATTTCGGCAACCAAGGCCTTAATTTGCGATGAACCAAAATCAAGAGCGGTTATAAACATATTGTTCTAATTTTTCCATTTTTATTCTATCATTTTTCCCCTTGTGGTCATAGCCCAAAAGATGAAGCAAGCCGTGAACTAACAACTGACATCTGACATCTGACATATTCAAATAAATTTCCCCTATTTTTTTATATTTTGACGGCGACGAAATGAAATTTTTTGGCTCATTGAAACTCAAAACGTCTGCCACCTTATCTTTGCCGCGAAATTCTTTGTTTAATCTCCTCATCATCCGATGATTTGTCAAATAAATTTCAACTTCCAGATTTTTCTTCTTTAAAATTTTTAAAATCTTGCCGGCTGTTTTCTTAACGTTTTCCGGCATCTTTTTTTTGAATCTTCCTAAAACAATAACCGTTATCTTATTTCCCATTTTGCGCCAACAATCTTTTGATAATTTCGCCGACTAATTTGCCATCAGCTTTGCCTTTTAATTCTTTCATCGCTTCTCCCATTAGCCTTCCAAACTCCTTAATATCGGCTTTTTCAATAACCGCTTTTACGATTTTTTCAACTGCCACTTCGCTTAATTGCTCGGGAAGATATTTTTTTATAATTTCCAATTCTTTTTTTTCTTTTTCCGCCAAATCATTCCTGCCGCCTTTATTATAAATCTCGATAGCTTCCTTTCTTTTTTTCGCTTCTCTTCCTAAAATCTCAATTGTTTCTTCGTCAGAAAGTTCTTCCTCTTCCCCTTTGCCTTTTTTTTCTATTTCTTTATTGCGCAAAGCGGAAATTACCAACCTTAAAACGCCGACGCGAAAATCGTCTTTTCCCTTAAACGCTTCCTTCAGATCTTGATTGATTTTTTGGCTTAGCATGAATCTCGTTTTATTTATACATCAATCCCTCCTTCTTTTTCTTTTCAAATTCTTTTACTTTCTTCGCTCGGTAAATAGCTGACGCTCTTCTCTTTGATTTTGAAACTAATCTGTCTCGATATCTTCTTTTTTTCGCTTCACGCAAAATTCCGCTTTCTCGAACTCTTTTGGAAAAGCGGTGTAAAAAGGCGCTAGTTGATTCTCCTGGTCTTTTTTTTATTTCAAGCATTTTATTTTATTTATTGCCGATTATTCCAACCCCCCAAGAGATGAAGATGCAAATGGTCTACCATTTGCCCTCCCTCCTTGCCGACGTTGAAAATTAATTTATACCCCTTCAAACTGATTTCTTCCGCGACCTTTTTAGCCGTAAAAATCAATTTAAAAATAATCTCTTGATGATTGTCCTGAATATGCGTTATTGATTGGATATGTTCTTTGGGGACAATCAGATAATGAATCGGCGCTGACGGATAAATATCTTTAAAAACTATAACTTCATTATTTTCATAAATTATTTCCGCCGGCATTTCCTTATTGACTATCTTGCAAAAAACACAATCCATCTTACTTCAACCGTTTTTTTACTTCTTCCGCCACTTTTTTTAATGGTATAATTTCTTGCGCTCCGCTCCCCATATCCCTAATAATTACCGATTCTTCAAAAACTTCTTTTTGCCCCATAATTAAAGCCAATGCCGCCCTTTCTTTGTCAGCGGCTTTCATCTGAGATCCCAATGATTCCCGCCCAAACATTTCCATCGTTTTAATACCCGCTTCTCTTAAAGATTCTAAAAGGACTAAATTTTTCTTTTTTGCTTCTTCACCGATATGTACTAAAAAAACTTTCGCGTCACTTTTTTGCCCCGGTCTCTGACCCCCTAAAATTCCTTGAGATTTCATTGTCTCTACCAACCTCTCAACCCCAACACTTCCTCCAACGGCAAATGTCTTTTTCCCCCCAAGCATTTCTGACAAATAATCATATCGACCGCCGCTTCCCAAAGCAATAGCCGAAGATTCTGAAAAAATTTCAAAAACCGTCCGATTATAATAATCAAGACCTCTAACTAAATAAGGATTAAGAGTGTAAGGGAGAGAAATCTCATCTAAATATTCCAAAACGTCTTTCAAGTGTTTTTTACAAATATTACAAATTCTATCAACAATTATTGGCGCGCTATCTTTCATTCCAGCGCATTTTTCCTGTTTGCAATCAAGAAGGCGCAAAGGCCTTGTTTTTAAGCGCCGCTGGCAATCACGGCACAATTTGTCTTTTTGACTGCCATAATAACTTTGAAGCTTTTTTACATAAGCTGGCCGACAAACCCTACAACCAATACTGTTAATTTGAATTGTTAAATTTTTTATTTTTAATTCTTCTATCAGACGAAAAAGCGCTAAAATAACCTGCGCGTCGTAAATCGGCTCATTAGTGCTACCGATAATTTCAAAACCCACCTGATTGTGCTGACGGAATCTTCCTTGTTGCGGCTGTTCATACCTGAACATCTGTCCAAAATAAAAAAGTTTCAGCGGATCCTTAAATTTTGAAAGTCCATGCTGAAGATAAGCGCGCATTATTGGGGCGGTGCCTTCGGGTCTCAAAACTAATTGATCGCCGCCTTTCATCTTCAAAGAATACATTTGTTTTTCCGCGATATCGGTTCCTTTGCCGCTGCGTTCAAAAATATCCGCCGCTTCCACTATTGGCGTGTCAATTCTTAAAAAATTATAAAAGTCGGCGACTTTATTGGCCGCTTTCCTTATTTTTTCCCACCAAAATTGCTCCCCGGGCAAAATATCATGCATACCCTTGGGACTTTGGAACAATAATTTTATTTTCTTTTTTGCCATAATTTATCCCCTAATATGCCGGTTTTTCAAAAGCCATTACTTCATTCGGCGGCCAAAGCCGAAGCCGAACCAAACCGACAAGCTCGTTTTTTTGAAGCGCTCCCCAACTGCGCGAATCAAAACTAAAATTGCGATTATCCCCCAAAACAAAATATTCATCTGAACCGATAATAACGCTTTCTTCTTTCCCCGTTGTATTCAATCCAAAAGGAAGATATTCTTCGCTTAAAACGATTCCCCCCGGGTGTTCATTATTAAAAACAACTATTTTACCGTTTTTAATTTCAATTTTTTCACCCGGCAAACCGATAATTCTTTTAATGTAATAAAGGCTCTCATTGCCGGGATATTTGAAAACAATCACTTCTCCGCGCGACGGCTCCCTGAAACGATAAGATATTTCATCAATCAGCAAATAATCGCCGCCTGAAAAAGTCGGCTCCATTGACGCCCCGGAAACTAAAAATGGCTGAACAAAAAAATAACGGATGACTAAAACCGCAATGAGAGCTATCAAAGCCACTTCCATAATTTCCCAAATAGCGTAAAGAAAAGATTTCATTTTATCGCTTTCAATTATATAATAGTAAGGATGGAAGTCAAACCAAAATTAATTATCGGGCTCGGTAATCCCGACAAAAAATACGAAAAAACCTATCATAACGCGGGTTTTTTATTTATTGATTATTTACATGAGTGTCAGGCGCCCCTCCTTTGCCAAGGCTCTAGCGGGCAGGCAAATGTTAAGCGTCAAACTCTAAAAAGCGATGTTTTTATGAACCAATCCGGAAATTTCGTAAAAAAAGCGTTTAAAAAATTTTCCGTCAAAAGCGGAAAAATAAAACCCGAAGAATTATTAATTGTCCACGACGATTCGGACATTGAATTGGGAAAATATAAAATTTCTTTCGGCCGTTCAAGCGCCGGTCATAAAGGTGTTGAATCAATTATTAAAACGCTTAAAACAAAAAATTTCTGGCGATTGCGAATCGGCATCGGAAAAACGCCGAACGTTAAAAATCAAACGCCGAGAAAAAAAGCAATTGAATTTGTCCTTAAAACAATGACCAAGCGCGACCAAAATTTTCTTAAAAAAGTTTTTGAAGAAATAACGCGGGAAAATTCTTCTCTTATATTACATAAAGCGCCTATTGCCATAATTTGATTTTC
>CAZLYJ010000007.1:0-18858 GCA_964563845.1 uncultured Candidatus Saccharibacteria bacterium
TTGACATTATTTCTCTCCTTTTATAGCGTCTATTTTAATGCCCCGGTAATTACACTGGTCTTTCATCGCGGAACTGGGTTTAAAATCCATTATCTCCTCCACCCAATTCTGCCACTGAAAACACTGGCGGCGCTCCTCTTTTTCCCACGCCCCCCTCAACATAAAAGCAATGGTAAAAAGGAAAATCATCAGCGCGAACATCGTCCCCAAACTTTTCATTAAACCTTTAGCCCTCATCTTCTTTCTCCTTTTTAAGTTTTATTCAAATCCGATACTGATTAAATTCATAGCATACTATCTATAAAAAGTCAACATCTATTTTGTCAAAGAACCACTTTCACTTTTAATAAGATAATCTATTTTTTGTTAATAGTAAAACCTCTTTTCTCATTGTTCTTATATTCTCTTTTTTAATCAAAATCCGCCAGATTAATCGCGGGATTTTTTTCATTTCTTTTTCTTTCGCGCCGCGGGCCGTAATTGCCGGCGTTCCCAAACGCAAACCCGACGGCTTAAAAGGCGAAACGTCTCCATAAATAGAATTGCGATTGGCGATAATGCCAGCGGCTTCCATTTTTTTCTCCGCTTCCAAGCCATCAATGCCCAAATTTTTCAAATCGATTAAAATTAAATGATTATCCGTGCCATTGGTTATCAAATTAAAACCGCGATTTTTTAATTCTTTTGCCAAAACTTTGGCGTTTTTAACAATCTGTTTTTGATAATTTTTAAATCTCGATTTCAACGCTTCACCGAAAGTCAAAGCAATCGCGGCAATAACATTATTATGAGGCCCTCCTTGAAGACCCGGGAAAATCGCTTTATTAATTACTTCACTAATTGATGTTTTTGAAAAAATTACCGCGGCTCGCGGTCCTCTCAAAGTTTTGTGCGTGGTGGTCATCACAATATCAGCGTAAGGAAACGGCGAAAGATGAATGTCCGCTGAAACTAAACCGGCAATATGAGAAATATCCGCCAAATGATAAGCGCCGATTTTTTTGGCAATTTTACCGAATTTCTGAAAATCAATTTTTCGCGGATAAGCCGAAGCGCCGGAAACAATGATTTTTGGCTGATATTTTTTCGCCATTTTTTCAACTTCGCCATAATCAATTAATCCGGTTTTCTGATTAACACCATACTGAACCGCTTTGAATAATTTCCCGGAAAAACTAACTTTATGGCCATGGGTTAAATGGCCGCCGGAAGCCAATGACATTCCCATTAAAATATCGCCCGGCTTCATTAAAGCCAAATAAATCGCCAAATTCGCCGTTGAACCGGAATACGGCTGGACATTAACGCTCCAATTTTTAGGATTTAAGCCAAATGTTTTCAATGCCCGCTCCTGACACAATTTTTCAATCTCGTCATAATATTGATTCCCCGAATAATACCTTTTCTCCGGATAGCCCTCGGAATATTTATTAGTCAAAGGAGATCCCAAAACTTCCAAAATTTCCAAAGGAACAAAATTTTCCGAAGCAATCAAATTAATTGTTTCATTTTGCCTTTTTATTTCGGAAGTGATTAATTTATGTAACCGCGAATCGGATTTTTTGAGAAAATCAAATTTCATACTGGTTGATAATATACGAAAAATTTTAACTCCGCAAATAAAAAAAGGACCAGTTTCACAACTGGTCCTGCGTGTCTTGAGGCAACAGCAAAGGGGCTATCGACATTAGCATAAACACTATTCCCGTTATTATTACCGCGATATACATCTTTTTTCGTTCCTCCTTTCTTTATTTTTTTATGGCCGATAAGGTTCATCAAGCAAGTTATAAACGGCAAAAACTAATACCACGGCTATCATTATTCCCACTACCCATTCAGGCAAAGACAAACTCATGTCACCCTCCTTTTTTTTCGTTTTTCTTCATTAGTTTTTTGAAAAATTTATTGAAGGGATTTATTTTGTCTCTATCAAAGACAGCGCATAGAACACTCGTTACTACACTAACCACCGTGAACACGATTATCGCCTCCATAAAGCCTCCTTATTTGTTAAATTGTTTGTTAAAGATCTATTATTTTATCAGCGCCTCTTCAATAAACGTTCTTACACCTTTTTGCATTTTGCCATATTGGTCCTCAAAATTGTCCATTGGCAAAGCGCCGTTAATTTCATATTTACTGTTGTCTGCGGCAATAATTACACTATAGGGAGTGCCTTGAGCCCCAGAATTTGTCGCATCCCGAACTTGTTCTTCTATTAAACTATCATATTCTCCGCTTTCAAGGCAAGTGTTAAATTGAGAGACATTTAAACCGACATAAGCGGCGATTTTAGGCAATTCATTCAAATTAATCTGATTATTAGACGGCGTTATTTCAAAATAACGGTCAATATATTTCCAAAAACCTTCATTGCCGCCAAGCTTTGCCGCGCATTCCGAAGCAACCGCCGCTTTTCGGGCTTTAACGGGATGAAGCTGGTCCAAAGGATAGTGGCGATAAATCCAAGCCACCTTGCCGTCGTATTCCCGCGCCGCTTGCTTCATCGTTTCATGAAACACTTTGCAAAACGGACATTCCAAATCGGAAAATTCCACGATTTTCACTTTTGCCTCGGGATTGCCGCGAATGTGGTCATTAACTGAAACGGATTTGACATTTTCAATATTCGAAATAACTTCTTTATCCATTTTTTTATTGTCAATCGCCTGATCAACATTTTTCGTTCCAGCCGTATAAATCCAAGCACCGGCAATCAATAATGCCGCGATGATTATACTTACAGGTAAAAGATTGTTGGATTTTTCCATAATTATTTTATTATATCGCTCTCATAATTTTAAGCAACTTCTATATTTTCCCATTCTTAATTTTTTCGCGGATTTTTTCCACATAGCCGTTAAAAAAATAAAGATTGTGAAATGTTAAAAGTTTCAGAGCCGTAATTTCTTTAGCCCTTATTAAATGAGAAATATAACTTCTGGTATAATTTTGGCAAACCGAACAATCGCATTTTTTATCAAGCGGATTTTTGTCCTTTAAAAATAACGATTTATTCAAATCAAGTTTTCCATTAGAAATAAAGGCAAAACCCCTTCTGGCATAATGAGTCGGCACAATACAATCAAATGAATCAACGCCCGCCTTGATAATCGGCAAAATGTCTTCAATATAGCCAATGCCCAACAAATGCCGGGGCTTATTTTCCGGCAATTGCCGATTAACCAAATCAACCATCTTAATCATCTTTTTCTTGTCATCGCCGAATTCTCCCCCAATGCCAAAACCGTCAAATGGCAAACTGCTGATAAATTTAGCGCTTTCAATTCTTAAATCCTTAAATTTGCCGCCTTGGATAATTCCAAAAAGCGCCTGATTGCTCTTTTTCTCCTTAAGGCAAATTTTAGCCCAATTGTGCGTCCGCCTCATCGCTTCTTTATTGTATCCATAATCAGCGTTCGGCGGCGGACATTCATCAAAAGCGAAAATGATGTCCGCACCGAGCGCTTCCTGAATTTTTATTGATTCTTCCGGCCCTAAAAATAATTCTTTGCCGTCAATCGGCGATTTAAACCAAACTCCGTGTTCGCCTATTCTTATCGATTTGGGCTGGTGATGTTTTTTAACAACATCGTTAATTTTTTCTTTTAATATTTTTCCGACTCCAAAATCCCGTCCAAAACCCAAAGAAAAAACTTGAAAACCGCCGGAGTCCGTCATCAGAGAATTTCTCCAATTCATAAACTTATGCAAGCCGCCGTTGGATTTAATAATTTTTTCGCCGGGCTTTAAATGAAGATGAAAAGTGTTGCAAATTAAAATCTGGCTTTTAACCGCTTTTGTTTCTTCGCTGGTTAAAGTTTTTATTGTTGCTTGCGTTGCCACCGGCACAAAAGACGGCGTCTCGACGATACCGTGAGAAGTTTTTAAAATCCCTAACCGAGCTCGGCTTTTTTTAGATTTTTTCAGAATTTTAAATTCCATTATTTCAAACTAATCAATATCGCGCCGGCCACCATCAGTAACGCCCCTAAAACCGTTTTCCAGCCAAGTGCTTCGCCTAAAAACAAAGCTGCCAATAAAACCACAAAAATAATGCTTAATCTATCAATGGCCGCTACCCTTGAGGCCAAGCCGTATTTTAAAGCCGCAAAATAAAAAAGCCAAGACAAGGCGCCGGAAACGCCGGCCAAAATAATCAAAAACCAATCACGCGAACTAAAAGAGCTGAAAGAAAAACCTTGAAATTTTTTCAAAAACAAACTTATTAAAATCAAAAATCCAGCCATAATTAAAGACCGAATGGTAGTCGCCAAAGTTGAATCAATCCCCCTAAGACCAAGCTTGGCGAAAATCGCCACGCCGGCCGCGGTAATCGCCGATAAAAAAGCGTAAGCTAACCACATATGCTACAATTATATTGATTTTTAATCGTATGAAAACCCTACTCCTCATTGACGCCAATTCCTTGATTTACCGGTGTTTTTTCGCCTTACCGCCCTTTACCACAAAAGAAGGCAAAGCGAGCGGCGCTCTTTACGGCTTGTCCACGGTTTTAATGAAAATTTTCCGCGAACAATCTTTTGACTTTGTCATTGCTTTTTTTGACCGGCCGGAACCGACTTTCCGCGAAAAAATTTATAAAGAATACAAAGCCCACCGGCCGCCAACGCCAAACGAATTGATTGAACAAATCAAAGAAGCCCACGAATTATTCAACCAGTTCGGCATTAAAACATTTGAAGCTCCGAGCTTTGAAGCTGATGATTTAATCGGCACGGCAGTGGAAAAATTCAAAAATCTGCCTGATTTAAAAATTATTATTTTTACCGGCGATTTGGACACTTTACAATTGATAGACAATCATAAAATAACGGTTGAAACTTTTAAAAAAGGCGTCAGTAATATTACAATTTACAACGAAGAAGCCGTTAAAAATCGTTTCGGCATCCTACCCGAACAAATTATTGATTATAAAGGATTGGTCGGCGACCCCTCAGATAATATTCCAGGCGTCAAAGGCATTGGGCCGAAAACCGCCGCCAGCATCATCCAAAAATACGGCAGTTTAGAAAATTTTTTGGAAACCGGCGACAAAGAAAAAAGTTATCTAAAAATTTTCGAAAACAAAGAAATCGCCCGACTTTCCAAAAATTTAGCGACTATCCGACGCGACGCACCGCTTGAAATAACCAATCTTGACGAATTGAAATATCAAAAACCGCCAACGGAAAAATTGGCGGTTTACCTCGAAAAACTTGGATTTAAAAGCTTGGTTGATAGAATGAATAAATTATTTTAAGAAATAATTTTTACCACGATATATCGGCTTCTTCCTTCTCCCACGCTTTCCGTTTTGACATCCGGATGGCCGGCAAGCTCCAAATGAATCAATCTCCTTTCATAGGCATTCATCGCCGGTAAAGAAATTTCTTTTTTCTCCGCCAAAACCTTTCGCGCCGCGGCTTTTGCAAGCTCCACTATCAAGCCCTCCCTTTTCCGGCGGTAATTATTAACATCAATAAAAACGGTTTCTATGTTGTTTTTTTGAGCGATTAATTTCGTTAAATAATCCAAATTATCTACAATTTCCGGCAGATTTTTTTCAGATATTAAATCATCATTTATGAATATCGAAAATCTACTGCTGTCCGCGTCAAAATTTACCGAAAAATCTTCAAAACCCATCAGCTCAATAAATTTTTTAATACTATCTTGAAGTTGGTTCATTTTTTATGATGCAATTCTTTATCTATTTCAATTAATTTTTCATCGCTTACCTGAAGGCGTTTGTTTATTATTATTTGTTGAATAACCGAAAAAATCGAAGTTGTTAACCAATAAAGACCGACGGCCGCAGGTAAATAACTTAAAAAGGCGATTGTCATAATCGGACCGATAAAAATCATCTGCCGACCCATTGCCTCAACGGTTGTCAATTCTTTCATCGGCTTATCGTTTTTTGCCAGAGATAATTTTCCTTGAAAATATTGGGCTATCGCGGCCAAAATAATAATCGGAAAACTGCGATGGCTTAAGTCTATCAACCCAATGAATTGATAATTAATAAAATCCGGCCTTGAAACGAATGAGTATAAATTAATAAAAGAATCGCTGTTTAATCCCTTTAGGAACACTTGATAAAGAGCAATTAAAATCGGCAACTGTGCGAACATTAATAAAAAACCGGAAAAGGGACTGACTTTGTGTTCGCGATAAAGCTCGAACATCGCTTTAACCTGTTTTTCGCGATCGTCCTTATGAGTTTCTTGAAGCTCTTTAATCCTCGGCTGAAGCCGCTGAAGAATTGCTTGATCTTTGGCGCTTTTGTAAAACAAAGGCAATAAAATAAACCTGATTAAAATTGTTAAAATGATAATAGCAACGCCCAAATCGCCGAAAGAGGCGTATTGATACAAAAAAATCAAAGCGTTTAAAAGAGGATTATATAAAATTATATTGTATAGATTAATCATAAAATTTTTTTAAGCTCTTCTTTTATTCCTTTGCTCATTAATCGACTGGCCGCCGGTGAAACGATTATTAAAACATCTTTGCCGGGCGATTCGTGATATTTATTCAGCCGAATGAAATTGAAAATCGCTCTTTTAATCTTATTGCGCTTAACCGCCGATTTATGGACTTTTTTGCTGATTATTGCCCCAAAGCGGCTAAATGACAAATTATTCCGCGCGATTTTAACTATAAAAAAATCACTTTTATGGCTTACGGTTTTTTTTCTTTCTTTAAACCAATCTTGAATTTGAAGCCGAAATTTTTTGGCAAGCATATAATTAGCCACTAGTCACTAGCGGCTAAACACTAATTCGCGCTCTCCCCTTTTTTCTCCTTCTATTAAGAACGCTTCGGCCGCCCGGCTTTCGCATTCTTTTCAAAAATCCGTGAGATCTCTTTCTTTTATTTTTTTTCGGTTGATAAGTAAGGCTCATTGTCTTTTCTTTTAATAATTCGACCAGTATTAAAGATAATAAAATTAGTTGCTAAAAACAAGAGGGAGTTGACAAATCAATAAAAATCTGTATATTTTAAACAGGACATAAGAATTGAAAAATGGACAAAAATAACGATAAAGGGAGGGTTTATGGAAGAAACGTTTAATAAAAGAATGGGCGACTGCCCGGATTGCGGAACTCACTTTCCCATAGAAACATTAAGAACAAGGGAAATGACCGCGGAAGAAAAAGGGGTGATGGAAGAAATAACAAAACGAAACAAAAAAAAGGAAACCGACGAATTCTTCCTGAATCTTATCGCGGGCTTAATTAGTAGGAGAGAGGAATTCGGTTTCCCCTCGGCCTCAAAAGAAGAACGAGAACGCATACTCGAAGAAACCGCTACAATACTTAATAAAAAAGACCTTTTAAGTCTTTCTGAAGGAGGTGTTTGAAATGAAAAAGATGTTTTTGGTTTTTGTGTTCCTGCTTTTCACCGCGATAGCCGCAATGGCTGACAGCACGGCTCCACGAAATCAAGCCGAAGCGTTTCCTTCCCGCAATCAAAACCCGCGGGCAGGGGTAATCATAAACGAAGGGACGGCTCATCTGAATCTCTTTATTTATGACCAGGCCAACCGCTTGATTGAACAAACCTATGTTCCGGGCGTCAACCGCCATTTGACGATTAACGGCCAGCGGATACAAAAATATTGGATCCGCGAACTGGGAATCGGCGCGTATCGCGTTGAGATTTATCCGTTTTACTACAAAACGGATATCGTTAACGCGATTTTAGGGAGGCCGGTTAGATATAGAATAGACCTTCCTAAACAAACGGCATACATTGTAGTCGATAGGAATCCAACGGATTACCACGACTATGCCACTAGCCGCCATTGGGCATGGATTTCACGGCTCAACAGCGGTAATATCCCAGATACGGCCCACGGCTTACCTGGGATCAATATCGATCTCCAAGGCGAGGCCTGGAATCTGTTCTTTGAAAAATAGGGGGGATGATCATGGATGAAACCCGTTTTAATAAGCCGCCAGATGACGAGATGGAAATAGATGTTCGGAAGCTCATCTGGGGGTTTATCGGCGCGATAGCCAGTTGGGCTGTTCTACTTTGTTCTATTTGGTTGATCTTCGGCTGCGCCGGCATCAACCAGACCGCCAAAGAGCCGCTTCACACTAAAACCGGTGCCGGAATCACTGTGTGGAAAATTCCAATCGTTGGTTTCGGCGAATGGGGCAGTGGAAGTTACGGACAAGCGCCGAATATAATCGTTCACAAATACGATTACACGGCCAAGCCCCAACCAACGCCGCCTGGGACACCGCCTACTCCGCCCTGGATGCCGCCGATAGTTGATTACCCAACAATCTATAACTCAAGTTGGGATGATCCCTCGCTGGTAGTTTTCAAAAACGAATCCTACCGGCGAGCGCGAATCCAAATCGATAGGCAAAAACCAATCGTTTTGGAACCCTACGGCGCCACCAGCGATCTCTACCTTGGGATCGGCGAACACCGAGTTCGCTTTACTGTTGAAAAACCAACGGCCGTTCACGGAACCTGGGAGATGATTCAAGATTTCACAATCCGAATCTCCCCCGAAGACCGATCACAGACTTTCTACATCTATGACTGGTAGCAAGTTCTTTATATCTATTGCCCTGTCCGCTTTTAATTTAGGCGAGATGGGGCATTTTTTTTGCTGCTGGATTTGATTTTTTATATTTTATTTTTTATATTTATCTAACATGCTAATTATCGGTCTTGACCCCGGCTCAACTCATATCGGCTACGGAATTATTAAAAAAGGGGGAAACGATTTGAAACTCGTTGCTAGTGGAAAAATCATTATCTGAAATTTTAAAAAAATATTCTATCGATTTAGCGGCTTTTGAAAAACTTTTTTTCGTGAAAAACTTCAAAACCGCCACTGAAGTGTCCCAAACTCGCGGGGTCTTGACATTGTTGGTTGTTAAACACAAAATACCCCTATTAGAATTTTCGCCGGCTGAAGTTAAAATCGCCGCTACCGGTTATGGGTCAGCCGATAAGCGGGCAGTGGCTAAAATGGTTGGGAAAATTCTAAAAACAGATAAAAGGTCGCTAATTATTTCTTAAACTATAGAACAATGACTATCGCAGAATTAAAGACCGTTGCTTTTAAATTGGACGATGAAGAGGTTATTGAGAAAGAAGTCGATGAAGAAAAAGCCGGCGAAGAAACAGAAGAATGGGCAATCCCGGGAGAAGAAAAGGAAGAAAAAATTTACACCGGCGACGACGATAATATTGAAGAATAACGCAACAAAAAAACTCCGGCAATGCCGGAGTTTTTTTGTTATTGAAAATTCGTTCGGTAAAGTTTATCATCTCTGTAAATATGAAAAAGAAAAGGTTGTGGTTAAAAATTGCCGGCGCCCTGACGATTCTTTTTTTTGCTTTAACTCTTTTCGCGCTGGCAAAAGCCGCTAAAATCGCCAAAGAACTGCCTGACCCCGGACAATTCGTCTCTAACCGCCAAATCAGCCAATCAAGCAAAATTTACGACCGTAGCGGCGAAATTCTACTCTACGAAATTTATGATGAAGAAAAAAGAACAATTATCCCTTTTGAAGAAATTCCGGAACAGGTGAAACAAGCCGCCATCTCTCTTGAAGATAAAAATTTCTATACTCATCCGGCTTTTGACTGGCGAGCCATTTTAAGGGCGATGATTGTTAATTTTTTAAAGGGAAGAGTTGTCCAAGGGGGATCAACCATCACCCAGCAATTGGCGAAAAACGCTTTTTTGGCCCCGGAAAAAACTTTCGAAAGGAAATTCAAGGAATTAATCCTCTCTTATTGGATAGAAAAAAAATATTCCAAAGATGAAATTTTAGGCCTTTATCTCAATACCATTTCCTACGGCGCCAACACTTACGGCATCGAAGCGGCTTCTCAAATGTATTTTGGGAAGCCGGCTAAAAATCTAAACCTGGCTGAAGCGGCGCTCTTATCCGGTTTGCCAAAAGCGCCTACTTATTATTCTCCATACGGTTCACACCTTAATGATTTAATGAGCCGCAAAGATTACGCCCTTGGGGAAATGAAAGAAATGGGATTTATTGACGAAGAAGAATTTGAAAGAGCTAAAAAATACGAATTTGAATTTACTCCTCAAAGCCTGGGATCAATCAAAGCGCCTCATTTTGTAATGATGGTAAAAGAATATCTGGCAAACAAATACGGCGAGGATTTTTTAAAAAAAGGAGGGTTGAAAATTATCACCACTCTCGACTGGAACACGCAACAAGAAGCGGAAACAGTGATAAAAGAAGGCGCCGAGCGAAATGAAAAACTTTACAGCGGCAAAAACGCCGCCTTAGTCGCTCAAGATCCCAAAACCGGACAAATTCTGGCCTTAGTCGGCTCGCGAAATTATTTTGACGTTAAAAACGAGGGAAATTTTAATGTGGCGGCTTCTGGACTTCGACAGCCGGGTTCATCATTTAAACCCTTTGCCTATCTAACGGCTTTCAAAAAAGGCTACTTGCCGGAAACCGTTGTTTTTGACGCGCCAACGGAATTCGTTCCCAATAATTCGAATTGTCCGACAATCGTTGATTATTCCAATCAACTGGCTGATTGCTATCATCCGAAAAATTATGACGAAAAATTCCGCGGACCAATCAATTTGAGACACGCCCTGTCCCAATCAATTAACGTGCCGGCCGTTAAAATCCTTTATCTTGCCGGCGTGGAAGATACGGTTAAAACAGCTCAAGACCTGGGAATTACCACCCTGGCTGATCCCTGGAGATATGGACTCTCGCTAGTTTTAGGAGGCGGCGAAGTAAAATTAACAGATATGGTTAACGCTTATTCCGTTTTTGCCCAAGAAGGAGTGAAGCGTGAACAAAAATTAATCCTTAAAATTGAAGACGCTTACGGCAATGAAATTGAATCGTTTTCCGATACCGCCACCCAAGTCATCGAACCCCAATACGCAAGAATACTCAACGACGTGCTTTCTGACGAAGAAGCGCGACGACCGTTTTTGGGGAATAGTTTTGAACTGACGACTTTCCCGGATAAACAAGTGGCTTTAAAAACTGGTACCTCTGACGACAAAAGAGACGCTTGGACAATCGGATATACGCCATCTTTAGTTATTGGTGTCTGGGCTGGTAATAACCGCCAAGAACCAATGCAAGCCGGAAGTGTTTTAGCCGCTCTGCCAATTTGGAGCGCTTTTATGATGAAGGTTCTGCCAAACTATTCAACTGAAGTTTTTAACAAGCCCGCCACCGACCAAAAAATTGAGAAGGCGATGATAAACGGTGAATATCTCCTTCCCGACGGCCAAGTTCACGACATTCTTTATTTTGTCGATAAAAACGATCCCCTTGGCCCCCCTCCCTCAAACCCGGGAGACGATCCCCAATTTAAAAACTGGGAATCAGCGACTCAAGAATGGTTAACTCTTAATCGGCATTAAAATATAAAACAAAGAAATATCGTCCGGAGATTTAATTAGGCAGGGCTTATTGGAATTATTTAATCCCAAAAGGATTTCTTCCGATTTAATATTTTTAATACCGTCAAGTAAATACCGCCAATTAAAAGAAACCTCAAAAGAGCTTTTGATGCTTCCTTTAACTTTTGCCGGAATCAAATATTTATTCTCTCCTAAGCCTTGATTAACCGACGACACTTCAATATTTTTCCCGTTGTCTTTAATAAAAATTTTTATTTCACTAAGGCGATCCGTAAAAATTCCCGTAAGCTTAACCGCGCTTATCAATTCTTCCCTATTCAAAATCAATTCAACTTCCGTCTCTTTAGGAATAATTTGAGAATAATCGGGAAAATCACCGTTGATTAAACGCGAAATAATTTCAACGCTTTCGTTTTTTAAAAATATTTGATTTGGGTCGAGATAAATAAAAACCTTTTCCATTTCAACGGATTCATTAATTTGCAGTTCTTTAATAATTTCTTGAATTGTTTTATTGGGAATAATTATTTTAAAATTTTTATCGAAATTTGATTCGAATTGGGTGTTAAAAATAGTTTTTTCCGACAATCGAAAACTATCCGTTGCCGCTAATTTTAATACCGTAGTTTGAAAATCAAATAAAACGCCGTTTAGTTCCGGTTTAGTTTCCGACCCCAAAGAATCAACCACAGAAAGAAGGGAGTCTTTTAAAATTAAACCCGGAATTTCTAAATATGTTTTTATATTCTCAATTTTTGGAATTATTGGAAATTCCTCTTTTTTAATTCCTTGAATTGTTGCCTGATAATTATCTGTTTTTATTAATAATTTATTATTATCGGCTTCCAGATTTATTTTTTCATTTTGAATATTATTAATTATCGAATTAAAAATATTTAACGGAATAGTTAAACTGCCGTTTTCAATTATTTTCCCAGAAATAAAACTTGTTACCGCTAACTCTAAATTTGTGGCGGAAAGTTTTATTTTATTATCAATTGATTCGATAAGAAAATTTTTAAGAATCGGCAACACCGCGTTTTCTCCACTAATTCTCTCTATTGCTCTTAATCCATTTTTTAAGTTTTTCTTTAAAATAATAAATTTCATCTTATTTTTTAATCACTATTACTATTACTAATATTAATATATAAATAATAGTAGTTTTAGTAGGGAAATAAAAAGTTGTGGATTTTGTTTTAAATACTGCTTATATTTTGATTTTTACCATAAATTTCTTGTGTAAAACCTGTTAATAAAAAATAGTTATTATTTTTTAAGCAAGTTCATTAATAATCTCTTTAATTAAAAGGATTTTTTGGTTTAAGGAATGGTTTTTATTTATTTCCCTGGCTATTTTCCCGTAAGAATGGATGGCGGTGGTGTGGTCTCTTTTCCCTAGTTTTTCCCCAATATCCGGATAGGACATCCCCAACATTTCCCGAAGTAGAAAAACGACTATTTGGCGCGGTTCTATCACTCCCTTTCTTCGAGAATGATTAATAATGTCTTCGGGTGAAATTTCAAAAAAATCAGCCGTAGTTTTAATTATTTGGCTTGGGTTGATTTTTTTAGTTGATTGACGGATTACATTGTCTATTATTTCTTCAACGGCTTTTGTATTTAATTCCACGTTTTTTACCTTTTGATAAAAAATGATTTTATTTAAAATCCCCTCTATTTCTCTAATGTTTCTTTGAACTTTAGAGGCAATTGTTTGGCAAATTTCTTCCGATAGGATGTTTTGTGTTTCTTGAAGTTTTGTTTTAATAATTGCCAATCGCATTTCAAAGTCAGGATAGACGATATCCGCCGCCATTCCCCCTTCAAAACGCGAACGCAATCTTTCGTGAAGAGTTGGGATGGCCGCAGGTGAACGATCGGAAGAAACAATAATTTGTTTATTGTTTTCATATAAAGCGTTAAAGGTGTGAAAAAATTCTTCTTCGCTTCTTTCTTTGCCGCCGATGAATTGAATGTCATCAATAATTAAAACGTCAATGTCTCGGTATCTCTTTTTAATGTCCTCCATTCTTTTATTACGGATAGCTGAAACAACTTCGTTGACGAATTTTTCCGAATGAACATATTTAACCGCTATTTTATTTTTGTAACTTTTTTTAATTTCATTCCCAATAGCTTGGATAAGATGGGTCTTGCCTAACCCAGTGCCGCCGTAAATAAAAAACGGATTATATTTTTTCCCGACGTTTTTTATAATTGCCAAAGCGGCGGCGTAAGCCAATTCATTTGATGAGCCGACAACAAATGAATCAAGCGTGTAGCGCGGATGTAATCCAGTCTCCGCGTCTATTTTAAATTCTAAAAATTCCAATTGTTGTCCATCGACCGGTAGAGAATCTTTGGGAGACAAATTTTCCTTTTGATTAACAACTATAAATTCGATTTTTTTAATCGAGTCGTCGTGGGATTTAAGAACCTCAAAAATAATTTTTTGATATTTGTTTTGAACCCACTCTTTGGCAAAATTACTGGCCAAGCCGATTGAAATTTCACCACTTTCTTTTTTTTCTATCAATCGGCTGTTTTTTAGCCACGTTAAAAAGTTGGTTCTAGAAATTTGAAGTTCTATTTCCGCTAAAGATGTTTGCCAGAGCTGATCAAGGTTCATAATAGTGTTATCTTAATAGTTGTTTCTCTTCTGTCAAATAGTAAAAAATAAAAAAGTGTGGATTACCTGTGGAAAACTATTTTTATATTGAGATTATTTGGCTTTAATACTATAATATAAACAAAAATGTTGAAAAAAACAGATCTCCAAACAAAATTAATTCAGATGCAGCGCGAAGCCGAAGAAAGAGATGCTCAAAGAAGGGCTCAAAAAAACAACCTCTCTTATCTTGATGCGGTATCCTCTCCGGTAAGCGTTGAGGCCTTGGAATTAATTCCAGAGGAGATTGCCAAAAAAGCTAAAATAGCGGCTATTGAAATTAAGGAAAACAATTTGGCTTTGGCGGTTTTTGACCCAGCTTCAATAGAGGTTAAAAATATTATTAAAAAGCTTGAGGTTGGAGGATTTAATTCGACGGTTTTTGTAGTTTCTTCAAGTGGCTTAAGTCACATCTTTAATTTTTATAAGTTTGTTTCTAAAAAAACAGAAGCTATTGTTGGGAAAGTCGAAGTTGGGAAATCCCAGGGAACGGATTTCCCAAAAATTTCTTCATTAAAAGAATTAAGAGAAGCGTTTCAATTTTTATCTCATAGTTCAGACATCGTCAAAATTTTAGATATTATACTTTTAGGTGCCTTGGCGAACGCGGCTTCGGATATTCATTTTGAGCCGGAAGAGAAAAGTGTCAAATTAAGAATAAGAGTTGACGGCATTCTCCACGATGTTTTTGGAGATTTCAAAAAAGATTTTTATCTGCAATTGCTTTCAAGAATAAAATTGCTTTCCAATTTAAAAATCAATATTCATGATGAGCCTCAAGACGGCCGTTTTACAATTAATTTGGCGGGGAAGAAAAAAGAAATTGAAGTAAGGGTTGCCACTTCGCCTTCCGAATTCGGAGAGGTGGTGGTGATGCGGCTTTTAGACCCGGATATAATTAGCCTTTCTCTTTCGGACTTGGGTATCAGGGAAGATGATTTGGAGATTATAAAAAATGAACTTAAAAGACCGAACGGTATGATACTTAATACCGGTCCGACGGGTTCAGGAAAAACAACCACTCTTTACGCTTTTTTAAAACATAATCAAACCTCTGAGGTTAAAATAATCACAATAGAAGACCCCATAGAATATCACCTTGAAGGAATTGAACAAACCCAAGTTAATGAGGAAGCGGGCTATACTTTTGCCAATGGTTTGCGCTCAATAATGCGCCAGGATCCCGACGCGATTTTAGTTGGCGAGATGCGCGATAAAGAAACGGCTGAAATTGGTATTCAAGCGGCGCTAACGGGACATTTGGTTTTTTCCACGCTTCATACCAATAACGCTTCGGGCGCCATTCCCCGGCTTTTAGATTTGGGAGTTAAGCCGACAAGTATCGGCCCGGCTCTTAATTTGGTAATCGCTCAAAGATTAGCGCGTCGGCTTTGTTCGAATTGTAAAACTTTACAAGTTGTCGATGAAGATTTGGAAAATAAAATTAAGATTTTTTTAAACGCGCTTCCCGAAAGAGTGGATAAAGGAAAGTTTAAAGAGATTAAAATTTTTAAGCCAAAAGGATGTGATGTTTGTAATGGTTCGGGCTATAAAGGACGCGTTGGTGTTTATGAAATTTTTTTAAATGATCCGGAATACGAAAAATTATTAATTGATCCGAGCAAAGCGAAACTTTCTTCTCATGAAAATCTTGATGAATTAATTTCTCAAGGAGCGGGAGAATTCGCGATTGAAAAATTCGCTTTAGAACAAGGGATGGTTACAATGCAACAAGACGGCATTTTAAAGATTATAGAAGGAATAACTACCTTCGAAGAAGTGGAAAAAATTTCAGGAGCGATAAAATGGTAAAAAAGAAAACCGCCTAACTCTGTGGGCACATTATAACTCTTTTGTGAAGAGATGAAGAATTGTTTCGAGGATAGGTTCAGCCTGAGCCAAACCGTCCTAACTTAAAACGATTCCTGATTCTGCCCACAGAGTTAGATGGTCATCTGTAATAATAGCATATTATATAAATTTGTCAACCCCATACTTTTGAGCGCAAAACTAAATTATAATAATAATAATAAAATGGTCAAGGGACAAAAAAAACAAAACGACGACAGGTTTATAAATTCCTTATTAAGGCCGAATCGTTGGGCTGATTATATTGGCCAGGAAAAAATAAAAAAGAATCTGCGATTGATTCTAGAAGCCGCTAAAAGAAGAAACGAGTCAAGCGACCATTTGTTATTTTGCGGACCAGCCGGACCAGGCAAAACAACTTTGGCTGTTTTAGCGGCCAAAGAAATTGGCGGTAATTTAAAAACCGTTTCAGGCTCAAATCGTTTTACGCCGCGGTTGGCCAATCGCCTCCTTAAGCGTTGTCGGGATTTTGTTGAAGTTTATGAGCCTCATTTTGTAAAAACGGGCTTTATTCAAAGAACGCCGAAGAACCGGATGGTTTCTAAGGCGGCTTATGAGCATCTTCAATTACAGGAAGAATAATGTTAATTTTTAAAACTACTAATTTCAAACAGACAAAAGATTTGGGAAAATTATTGGCGCGAACGATTTTTAGAGAAAGAAAAACTAATAATAAGAAGGCTTTGGTTTTGGCTTTAAGCGGCGAACTTGGCGGCGGCAAAACGACTTTTGTCCAAGGGTTTATGGCCGGAGCGGGAATAAAAAAGAAAATTACCAGCCCAACATTTGTTTTATTAAAAAACTACAAATTAATTTATCATATTGATTGTTATCGCCTTAAAAAGGCGAAGGAATTATTAGATCTGGGATTAAGAGAAATTTTAATCAATCCCAAAAACATTGTTTTAATTGAGTGGCCGGAGATTGTTAAAAAATATTTGCCAAAAAGCGCGATTTGGATAAAATTTAAATACGGCAAAAAAGAAAACGAACGAATAATAAATTTTAAATGAAACTAACTTTTCACGGCGCCGCCAAAATGGTGACAGGCGCCAATTATTTATTGGAAGACGGGAAAACAAAAATTCTTGTTGATTGCGGTTTGTTTCAGGGCTCAAGTTTTTGCGAACGCAAAAACTTTGAGCCGTTTCCTTATGACCCAAAAACGATTGACGCGGTGTTAATCACTCACGCCCATATCGACCATTGCGGTCGATTGCCGAAACTCGTTAAAGAAGGATTTAGCGGCAAGATATTTTCCACTCCCCCAACCAAAGAATTCGCGGAATATCTTTTAATTGATTCTGAACATCTTCTTGCCAAAGAAGCGGAAGCAAAAAAATTAAAGCCGTTGTATTCGGTTGATGACGTTGAAGGAGCGATAAAGTTATGGCAAACAATAAAATATCATCAAAAATTCTCAATCGGAAATTTTAATATTGAATTTTACGATGCCGGTCATATTTTGGGATCAAGTTTTATTCGCATTGTTTTAAAAAGCGGCAAAAGCGTGGTTTTTTCCGGAGATTTGGGCAATGTTGCCGCTCCATTGGTTAAAGACACGGAATCTTTGCCAACAACGGATTACGCGCTTATAGAATCCACTTATGGCAATCGGCTTCATGAGGATATTAAAACAAGAAAAAATGTTTTAGAAGACATGATAGAAGAAACAATTAAGGCTGGCGGCACACTTTTGATTCCGGCTTTTGCCACGGAGCGGACTCAGGATCTTCTTTACGAGCTTAATGAACTTGTTGAAAACGGCCGCATTCCGCGAGTGCCGGTTTTTATAGATAGCCCCTTGGCCATCAAATTAACCTCTGTTTTCCAAAAATACGCCTTAAACCCCGATTATTTTGACGCGGAATCGTTGGCTCTAGAGAAAAAAGGAGACGTTATTTTTAATTTTCCGGGGTTGAGATTTACTTTGACCACGGAACAATCAAAAGAAATTAACAACATTAAGGGTCCTAAAATAATTATTGCTGGTTCCGGTATGTCACAGGGCGGGAGAATTCTTCACCACGAACTCCGCTATTTACCCGATCTTAAAAGCGCGATTTTATTCATCGGTTATCAGGGGGAAGGTTCATTAGGGAGACAGATTTTGGATGGCGCGAAAACCGTTAAAATCTTAGGAGAGGAAGTTAATGTTAATTGTAAAATGAAAGCGATTGGCGGTTATTCGGCTCACGCTGACCAGACAAAATTAATGACTTGGTTAAACTCGGCCAAATCTTCGTTAAAAAAAGTTTTTGTCGTTCAAGGAGAAGAAGACCAATCATTGCCTTTGGCGAGGAAAATTGAGGACGAGTTGGCGATTGAAGCGGTTGTGCCTTCATCGGGAGAAGAATATGAGTTATAATTAAAAGATGGATAACAATATTTGTCATACGACTTATAAATATAAAATTTGCGTTTCCGGGGCGGCTGAAACCGGCCATTGCGGAGTTGACGCTTTTGCCGACGCCGAACAGGTTGGCAGAGAGATTGTCCGCCACGACGCGGTTTTGGTTGACGGCGCCACTACGGGCTTTCCTTATTGGGCGGCCAAAGGAGCGAAAGCGGAGGGCGGAATAGTTGTTGGTATTTCTCCAGCCAGAACGGAAAAGGAACATATCGAACATTATCAATTGCCGACGGATTATCATGATTTAATTATTTATACGGGATTTAATTATTCCGGCAGAAATCTTCTTTTAATAAGGTCTTCCGATGCCGTGATTATCGGCTGTGGTCGGATGGGCACGCTTAACGAATTTACCATAGCTTTTGAGGATAAAAAACCAATTGGTATTTTAGAAGGAGAATGGGAAACGGATGAAATTTTAAAATCTTTGATTGAAAAATCCCATCGCGCCGAGGAAATGAAGGATAAAATAGTTTTCGCTTCCGACCC
>CAZLYJ010000008.1:0-18666 GCA_964563845.1 uncultured Candidatus Saccharibacteria bacterium
TGGTCCAATCTGCTCGGGTCTGGCTCAAACGGAAGTTCCGTTATCGGAGCCTGACATTTTGAGCACTGCCAGTTGCCGGAAAACATTTTTCGCTGGAAATCGCCACCTTGCTGATTATATGCCATTTTGCCTATTATTTTCGTTAATCGCTAACCCTTATTACTAACGGCTAGTAACTAACACATATGCGACCTTTTTATTTCTTAGTCGAGGCAAAATGGCGTCGCACTTTTTTGATACTTATCCAAGTCGTCTCAAAACTAATTGCGGACATTATAGCGGACTAATTGTTTCTTGTCAACTTCACATAAAATCTGCTTCCCTTGCCCTCTCCCTCGCTTTCCGCCCAAATCTCTCCGTTATGCGCCTTGACGATTTCTTTAGCAATATAAAGGCCCAAACCAGTGCCCTTAATCGTTCTAGCTGCTTGCGCTCGATCGAATTGATTAAAAACCGTTGTCAAATCTTTACCCGCAATTCCCATCCCGGAATCGCTCACGCTAACTAAATAAAATTCTTTACCATTAACATTTGAGGTTCGGCACTCAACTTTCACAAATCCTTTTTCCGTGTATTTAATAGCATTTTCAATAAGATTCTGAATTGCCTGATGCATTCTTTGTTCATCAATTTTAATTTTGATCTCATCCGTCTCTGAAGAAAAAGTTAATTCTAAATGTTTTTGACGCGCCAAAAACTCCAACTCTCCAACCACTTCTTTTACCAAATTAATAATGTTTATTTCCTCAAATTTATAATCCATTTTCCCTTCGTCAATCCTCCTTAAGTCAAGAAAGTTCTCAACCAATTCCATCAACCGCTCAGCGGCTTTTTTAATAGTTCCAACCGTCTCTTTCGCTTTTTCGGGAATTTCACCATAACTGCCTTCGATAATTAGCTGGGAAAACCCCCTAATAATGCCAATTGGCGCTTTTATCTGATGAGAAACAAAAGAAAACGTTCCGCTTTTCAATTTATCCAGCTCTGTCAATTTTTCATTGGCAAATTTAAGTTCTCCTGTTAATTTTTCCAATTGCTCACGCTGAAAAACTTCTTTCAAAACGCTTTTGATCAAAAAAATACCGAAAATTATAACGAACACAAATAATCCCCCCTTAATCAACCGTTGTTGCCAAGTTTCAACCATCAATAAATCAATTAAAGTCGTCATCCAAATTATGAAAACTAATAATTCCGTGGCAATAACTTTTAAATTAAAAAGGCGATGTTTCAAAACCGCGTACCCCAATGCCATAGGGTATAAAATGACCAAAAAATTGCCGATTGGAGGAATCGGAATATCATACCAAAGAAAATAGTTCGTTGACCCGCCGATAAAACCTATTAGTGTCCCCCAAAATACATATTCTATTTGTCTGCGTTTTATTTCGTCGGATTGACGGCGAATTTTAAGCATTAAATACCAACTGTAAATCGTAAGCCCGAAAAACATCGCCAGAAAAGGATGAAAAGCGATGCCGGGCTGCGGCCAAAAAGGAAAAGATAATTTACTTTCCATCCCCCTTATAAATAAAGGAGTAAAATTTAGAAAAAAGAAAATGAAGCTTAATATATATCCGGAAATAATCAATTTTCTTTTTTCTTTTAAAAGATCAACTAGAGAAACCACAAAATGGAAATAACACGCCGGAATAAATATCGCTCCGATCATTAAAATACGAAAAATAAAAAGGGCGTTCTGAGAATTTTCGGTAATCTGCCAAAGAAAATAACCACCGCTCCAAACGGCAACGCTAAAACAAAAAATAGCGAAAGTTTTATTAAGAACGGCTTTTCTGTTTTTCAGAATAACAAAAAAGCCAAAAAGAGCGCTGGCAATCGCATTAATTAAACTCGTAATCGCATAAAATCCCATAATATAAAAAAACCCCTAGAATTGGTATTATCTTACCATTTTCTAGGGGCTAAACAAAAGGTTTGCGACCCACGGCTACCGCGTGTACGCGAAGAGGCTCGCAAAAAATTTCCAGATTCTCTGGACTAAACCCTCCCTTTACCAGCATTTTTCCAAATTCGTCCGCTTCCCGATAAATCATGGGCCAATCAATAACCCATTTCATAAATCCTTGTTCGGGATTAGGACAAATATTGGCTGTTAAGAAAATTCCACCCGACGGAAGAAGCTTATAAATCTTTTCTATTAACTTAATGGCTTTTGCATCGGGACGGTAATCAAGGAAACCCACCATCTCTATTATTTGTGGATTAAAAGCGCTAACAACTTCATTGATATGGGAAATGCTACCGGCAACACAGCTTATATTCTTTTCAACTCCATGCTTAACCGCTAACATCTTCGCGTGATCAAGAGCTCCGGGGTCTATGTCCAGAAGCAGAGTATTTATCTCAATCCCCCTTAATTCAACTATTGTTTCAATTACCGCTTGCGCGGATCCGCAAGCAATGGAAAGCACCCTTACTTCATTTTCTTTTTCAGCGATTTTTTGAATCGCCTTTTTTAATTCTCTTTTTACAATCTTTAAGCGATTTCGAACTGCTTGGGCGTTAATCATCCCAATCCAGAAATCGCTCGCCTTACCATCACAACCAAACCTAAAATTATAGATAATGTCCAAAGCTCGCCAAGAAGCAACGCCTTCTTTTATTTCTCTACAGTGACGACTTGCGCCGTCAAACCAAAAAGTGTTTATATCTCGAACGCCGAAGGTGTTTTTTTTGAGAAAAACCCATCCGGTCAGCGCCCACATCAGAGGCAAGCTCAAACGATAAAGCCATTTCTTCTTTTCGTAAAACTCACTTTGATCAATTTCTATTTTTATGGCAAGCTCTTTTCCCATTTATGATTTCTCTCCTTTCTTCTGTTTTTAAGGTTCAACCGCTTCCATAATCTTTAATTAAAATACTAAACTATATAACGTTATTGTCAAATTGTTTTTATAATTTGAAACCGCTCTTATCCGTGATAAAATACTGCGTATGAAATTCGTCCATCTCCATACCCATTCTCATTATTCGCTTTTAGACGGCTTGGCGAAAATTGAAGATTTAGTCAGCCGCGCCAAAGAATTGAAAATGCCCGCTTTGGCTTTAACCGACCATGGCAATCTCTATGGCGCAATTGAATTTTATAAAGCCGCGATTAAAGAGGAAATCAAACCTATTTTAGGGGTGGAGATTTACATCGCTCCGCGCAGCCGTTTTGAAAAAGAAGCCAGAATAGACGATAAATATTTTCACCTAACATTGCTCGCGGAAAATAATGTCGGCTGGCATAATCTTATCAAACTTGTCACTTTCGCCAACCTTGAAGGATTTTATTATAAACCGCGCGTTGACAATGAACTATTAAAAAAATATCACGAAGGCATTATCGCCTTATCCGGCTGCCCCAAAGGCAGAATCCCCCAATTAATTTTAAACAACCAACCGTCCGAAGCCGAAGTCGCTGCCGAAGAATATCGGGAAATTTTCGGCAAAGACAATTTTTTTCTGGAAATCAGCCACCATCCTAATATCCCCGAAGTGGTCAAAGCCAACGAGGGAGTAAAAAATCTTTCAAAAAAAACCGGCATTCCAATGGTCGCCACCCAGGATATTCATTATATTAACGCCGAAGACGCCCACTATCATGACATCCTTATGGCTGTGCAAACCGGCAACAAACTCGACGATGACGACCGACTGACTTTGAAAATCGACGATTTTTCAATGTTCTCAACCGAAGAAGCGATTGAGCTTTTTAAGGAAACGCCCGAAGCCATAGAGAACACCGCCAAAATCGCCGAACGCTGTAATGTCAATCTGACACTCCATAAAATTTTACTTCCAAAATTCCCGCTTGAAGAAAATATTAACGCCAACGAGTATTTGGAAAAATTAATTGAAGAAAAATTTCCGCAAAAATTTGAAAATCCCGATGAAAAAATAAAAGAACGGCTCAAATATGAACTGAATATCATTGAAAAAACCAATTTTGCCGATTACTTTTTAATCGTTCAAGACATCGTTAATTGGGCAAAAGAGCATGGCATCGTGGTTGGTCCGGGAAGAGGCTCAGCCGCCGGAAGCATAGTTTCGTATATTTTAGGTATTACCGGCGTTGACCCCGTAAAATATGATTTGCTTTTTGAGAGATTTTTAAATCCCGATAGAATCGCCATGCCGGACATTGATATTGATTTCGCCGATAATCGCCGAAACGAAATTTTCGCTTATGTTCGCGAAAAATACGGCGACGACAAGGTGGCGCAAATAATCACTTTTGGAACTATGGCCGCTCGAGCCGCGATACGCGACACCACTCGCGCTCTCGGGCTTCCCTATAGCTTGGGCGATCAAATTTCTAAACTCATCCCCTTTAATTTAAAACTTAAAGAGGCCGTGGAAAAAACCAAAGAACTTAATGATTTATACAATAATAACCCCGACGCCAAAATCATTATTGAAGCCGCCAAACATTTGGAAGGAGTGGCGCGGCACGCCTCAACGCACGCCTGCGGCATCGTAATTGCCAAAGAACCTCTCGCCAATATGGTTCCGCTTCAGCGCGCTCCTCAAGATCCAAACACCATTATCACTCAATTTGAAATGAACAGTATTGAAGATTTGGGGCTTATGAAAATGGATTTTTTGGGGCTTAAAAATCTGACCATTATTGAAGAAACCCTGCGGCTTATCAAAGAAATGAAGGGGGAAGAAATTGATATCTCCAAAATTCCGCTTAATGATAAAAAAACTTTTGAATTACTTCAGAGAGCTGAAACTATTTCGGTTTTTCAGCTTGAATCCGACGGCATGAGGCGTTATTTAAAAGAATTAAAACCCACCGAATTTGAAGACATCGTAGCAATGGTTTCTTTATATCGACCGGGACCGATGGAACTTATCCCGAGCTACATCAAAAGAAAACATGGAACGGAAAAAATTTCTTATCTCCACCCAAAACTCGAACCTATTTTAAAAAATACTTACGGCATCGGAGTTTATCAGGAACAAATGATGAAAATTGCCCAGGAATTAGCGGGCTTTACCCTTGCCGAAGCCGATACTTTAAGAAAAGCCATTGGTAAAAAAATAAAAGCGCTGCTTGATTCTCAAAAAGAAAAACTGTTGGAGGGAATGAGGAAAAACGGCATTGACGAAAAAACCGCCAATGTCATTTGGGAGCTTTTTCCGCCTTTTGCCAGATACGGTTTTAATAGAAGCCACGCCGTTTGCTACGCGATGATCGGCTACCAAACCGCTTATCTTAAAGCTCATTATCCAATTGAATTTACAACTTCTTTATTCAATGCCGACAGCGGAGACATAGAAAGAATTTCTTTTTTAATAGAAGAATCAAAAAAACTCGGCGTTTTAACCTTGCCGCCGGACATCAATAAAAGCTTCGTTAATTTCGTGGCCGAAGACAACAACATCCGCTTCGGACTTTTGGCCGTTAAAAATGTCGGCGCGGCGATTGTGGAAGCGATTATCAATGAAAGATTAAAAGGCGGACCGTTTCAAGATTTTTCCGATTTTCTTAATCGTGTTAATCATAAAGACCTTAATAAAAAATCTTTGGAAAGTTTGGCCAAAGCCGGAATTTTTGATTCCCTTGATGTTGAAAGAGGCATAATTTTGGCGAACATTGAAAATATTTTGTCTTTTAGCCAAAATATCAAAAAATCGCTCTTGAGCAATCAAAATAATCTTTTCGGAAGTGATTTCACAAAAAACTCCCTTAAACTTAATTCCGCTCCGCCGGCTTCAAATCGGGAAAAACTCGTTTGGGAAAAAGAACTTGTCGGACTTTATATTTCCACTCATCCCCTAAAAGAATATGTTGACCGCCTGAGAATCAGTAAAGTAAAACCTATTAAAGAAATAAAAAATATGGCGGATAAAAAACTTTTTGGCTTAATGGGCGCCAAAAAAGAAGTCGGCGGTACTTATCGCATTGCCGGAGTGATCACCAAAATCCAAAAAATCGTCACTAAAAACGGCCAACCGATGATTTTTATGCGCGTGGAAGATTTAAACGACGCGATGGAAGTGATAGTTTTCACCAATACGCTTTCAAAAAATCCCGCCCTCTGGCAGGAAAATAAAGTTTTAATTATTGAAGGCCGGCTTTCTTGGAAAGACGACGACCCGAAACTTATCTGCCAATCGGCAATAGAATTATAATTAAAAAATAAAAAAGGGCTACCAGACATCTCGGTATGCAGCCCTTTATAAAAATATCTTATTTATTTGGAAATTTCAGTCCAAGCCTTTCCTTAAATTCTTCTCCCGCTTCTGCTCCAAGCCTTCCAGCATTAGCAAATGAAACCTCTTCACAAGGATGCACCTCAACCTTAACAGGAATTGTATTTCCCGCTATATAAGGGTCATTTTGCTTAAGATTATCCATCGCTATAATTCTACCTTCGCCGCAAATATAGACATCTCCACTACATTTATTCATCTTTAATCACCTCCTCGTCTTTATATTCATCTATAAATAACCGTGGAAATTCTGCCTTCCTTATTTCATCAAGTGTTAAAATCTTTTTATCTTCTATTCTCATCACACTGCCATCAATATCTCTTTCCATAACGCCTCCTTTTTTAATTTTATCCCTTAACAAAAGGGATTTTATTTGCTATAAATATAATAACATCTTAATTAAAAAAATCAATGAAAAAAAATATTCAAAATATTGAAAAAATCCGCCATTCGCTTTCCCACCTTTTAGCGATGGCGGTTTTAAAAAAATTTCCCAAAGCCGAACTCGGCATCGGGCCGACGATTGAAAACGGGTTTTATTATGATTTTGATTTACCCTCAAAAGCTTTAACAGAGGAGGGATTATCTGATTTAGAAAAACAAATCCGTGAACTTATTAAACAAAATCTGCAATTTAAAAAAGAAATTATTACATTTGCCGAAGCGAAAAAAACCTTCGCAAATCAGCCATATAAATTAGAACTCACCAAAGAACTCCAAAAAACCAAAAAACCGATCTCAATTTACAAAACTTACCAATTTATCGATCTCTGCGCTGGACCTCATGCCAAATCAACTTCCGAAATCGACCCCAATGCTTTCAAGCTGACTAAAATCGCCGGCGCTTATTGGAAAGGCGATGAAAAAAATCCGATGCTAACGCGAATTTACGGCGTGGCTTTCAGCTCCAAAAAAGAATTGGACGACTATTTAAAAATCCAAGCGGAAATTGAAAAAAGAGACCATCGCAAACTGGGCGAAAAACTGGACTTGTTTTCTTTCCGCGATATCGCGCCGGGCGCGGTTTTTTGGCATCCAAAAGGAATGATTATTCTTAATGAATTAAAAAACTTTATCGGAGAACTCCAAAAAAAACGCGGGTATCTGGAAACTTTGACCCCGATTTTGGTAAAAAAAGAACTATTCGAGGCCTCTGGACACTGGAAACATTATCGCAAAAACATTTTCTCACTGGAAGTTGATAAGGAAACTTTCGCCTTAAAACCGATGAATTGCCCGGGTTCGACTTTTATTTATAAATCAAAAATCAGAAGTTATAAGGATTTACCGTTAAGATTTTCCGAATTCGGCCAGCTCCATAGAAAAGAACGCTCGGGAACTTTAACCGGTCTTTTTCGGGTTTACGGATTTATCCAAGATGACGCCCATATTTATTGCCGACCGGATCAAATTCTTGAAGAAATTAACGGCGTTTTGGAATTGTTGGCAAAAATCCACCAAGCTTTCAACCTTAAAACATCATTAGCTTTGGCAACCAAGCCGGACAAGGCAATGGGCGATCCAAAACTTTGGAGCAAAGCGGAAAAAGCGTTAAAAACCGGTCTTGAACAAAATAAATTGAAATACGAACTTCGTCCCAAAGACGGCGCTTTTTACGGGCCAAAAATAGACATTGATGTTGAAGATTCTCTTTCGCGCAAATGGACAGTGGCAACCATTCAATTGGATTTTCAAATGCCGGAACGATTGGACTTGGAATATATTGACGAAAAAGGGGGGAAACAGCGGCCGGTTATGATTCATCGCTCCTCAATCGGCTCGTTTGAAAGATTTATCGGAATAATTTTAGAACATCTTTCGGGCGAATTGCCTTTATGGCTGGCGCCAATTCAAGTTGAAATCATTAATGTCGGTTTAACGCATCGCGATTACGCCAAACAAATTCATTCTCGATTATTGGAAAATAACATTCGCGCTTCAATGGGCGACGAAAATTTGACGGTTGGCAAACGCATTCGTGAAGCGGAAATCCAAAAAATTCCATATATTCTGGTTGTCGGCGATAAGGAAATAACCAGCCAATCCGTAGCAGTCAGGAAAAGAGGAAAAGGAGATCTCGGTATTCAAAAATTTGAAGATTTCTTAAAACAAATTAAAGAAGAACTTAAAAAATAAAAAAACCGCTGGTAAAAACCACGCGGTTTATGAGAATAAATCAGATGGGGCGATAGCCTTACGACGCAACAAACTTCTTCCGTTGCATTGGCTTATCGCGCCCACCCGACTCCGCACTCTGCTCTTCAATAATATTTTTTCCGCTTTTTTTGTCTTTTTTTTGCCAGCCCAAGAGCTTTCGCCTACTTGGGTTCCTAGCTGCTGGTTTCACCACCTTTCAGAAGTTAGAACACTTCTTTTTCTTGAGCCTCCGTGATCGAGGCTAGGCTATGGCCGTGGAACGGGCGCCGTGGATAATCGTCATCACAAACGTGTGCCGATGTACTACGGGCTGTCCTCTTGTGTTTGTCCCTCCCATAAAGACCTCCTTTCTTCTTGGATTTAAAACGGTAAAGGCCAATACAATGGTGGCAATTTCAAACCCTCCTTTCTTTATTAATATCCGCTATAATTATAGCAAAGGGTTGACTTTTGTCAATCCCTAACTGTGAATAATTATAAAGGCGGCATATTTGCCGAATTTCCCGAAATAAAGCAAAAACGAGAAAAAATTAAGGTCTCTCGCTCCGCTTTATCCAAGGCGACGTTTTTCGGCCTTCTCGTCCTTTTTAAGTTTTTAATGCGCCGCCTATTGCTTATAAAAGTATATATAGCATACTACGTAAAATATGTCAATACTCCCAAAAATCATCGTTATTGTCGGGCCAACGGCTTCTGGTAAAACCGATTTAGCCATAAGGCTGGCAAAAAAAAATAATGGAGAAATTATTTCCGCTGATTCGCGGCAAATTTATAAAGGAATGGATATCGGCACCGCCAAGCCGTTAAAATCGGAAAGGATAAAAATAAAACACCATTTGATTGACATTAAAAATCCCGATAAAAATTACACCGTTAGCCAATACAAAAAAGATTGTCTGATTGCCATTAAAAAAATAATCAAGCGCGAAAAAATTCCCATTCTGGTCGGCGGCACGGGCCTTTACATCAAAGCCGTTGTTGATAATCTGGAAATCCCCGAAATAAAACCAGATTTACGTCTGAGGAATAAACTGGAAAAAGAATTAAAATTAAAAGGGCTAAACCACTTATATCAAAAATTGATAAAACTTGACCCGGAAGCCGCTTACATTATTGATTCTAAAAATCCGAGAAGAATCATTAGGGCGTTAGAGATAACGCTGAAAACCGAAAAACCGTTCTCTCAGCAAAGAAAGACCGGCAAAAAATTGTTTAATTGCCTAAAAATCGGCATTACTTTGCCGAAAGAAAAACTGCGCGAAAAAATTAACAAACGAGTTGATAAAATGCTTAAAAACGGATTGATGAAAGAAGTTAAAAATTTAATCAATAAATATCCCGTTGAAAATCCGATTTTTGACGCTATCGGCTATCGGGAAATCATCAATTATCTTCGAGGGAAAATCTCGCTTGACGAAACAACGGCTCTAATAAAAAGAAACACCTGGAAATACGCCAAACGCCAGATGACCTGGTTTAAAAAAGATAAAGAAATTTACTGGATTAAAAATGAAAAAGAGGCCCTTAAATTTATAAAGCGATTTTTAGAAAATTAAGCATGGCCAACGCCTTTTTTTCTTTCTAATTCTTCTAAACTATTCCGTAACTCATTTGTTTCTTCTTTTTTTACGGCTATCTGCGCTTCTAAGGCTCTTTTAGTAGCTTCATTAGCTGAACCCAATCGCCGCTCTATTGACTCTATATTCTTTTCTATTGAATTAATCTTAAATTTAATTCCCCCATCATCATCAATTGGAGTATTTTCTTTTGGCACTGGCACTCTTTGGGGAAAATTTTCTAAATTAAGTCTCTCCATTTTAGATTGTTTCTTTTAAAATTTTTCTTAAAATTTCCGGATTGCCGCGACCTTTTAATTTTGCCATTGCTTGGCCGATTAAAAATTGCAAAGCGTTTTCTTTACCCTTTTTATAATCTTCTATCGCCTTAGGGTTGTCTTTTATTACTACCTGAATTGTTTGTTTTATTATATCATCGTCAGAAATTTGTGTCAAGTTTTTTTCTTCAATAATCTGACGCGGATTAAGACCGGTTTCCGCCATTTCTCTTAAAATATATTTTGCCGAACTACTGGAAATTCCGCCGCTAATAATTAAAGTCGTTAAATCGGCGGAATTTTCCGGCGCAATTTTAATTTCTTCAATTGTAAAATTCATTTCCCTCATCAATCCTTTCAAATCACTCGTCAAACAATTATAAAGAGTTTGAACACTATTCTCTCCTCCGCCCGATGAAATCAATTTTGCCGCCGCTTTTTCAAAATAATTGGCGAAGTTTTTGTCGTTAACTAAAATTTCCGCCTGATTGTCTTTTAAAAAAAATTCTTTTTTGAACCGCTGACGTTTCGCTTTCGGCAATTCCGGCGTCTCTGATTTTAATTTTTTTAAATCAAACTCCGCTGAATCCATCGACGGCAAATCCGGCTCGGGGAAATAGCGGTAATCATGGGCTTCTTCTTTTAACCGTTGGGAAACTGTAATTCTTTTATTCTCGTCAAAACCGCGGGTTTCATGGATAATCTTCTCGCCGCTTTCCAAAATTTCCGCTTGTCTTTTAATTTCATAGTCAATCGATTCTTCAACCGAACGAAAAGAATTCAAATTTTTAACCTCCACCTTTGTCCCTAATTCATTGTCCTTTGAAACGCTAATGTTGGCTTCGATTCTCATTTGTCCTTTTTCCATATCAGCGTCGGAAATATCCAAATACCGCAGAATCAATCGCAATTCTTTGGCGAAATCTGTCGCTTCTTTACCGCTTTTAATATCTGGTTCCGTGACCAATTCCATTAAAGGCACGCCGGCTCGGTTAAAATCAACCAAACTTTCTCCTTTTTTGCCGTGAATTAAACTGGCTGTGTCTTCTTCCAGATGTATTCTCCGCAATTTAATATTGTTTAATTCGCCTCCTAAGACCAACGGCTGGTCGTACTGAGAAATTTGATAGCCTTTCGGCAAATCCGGATAAAAATAATTTTTTCGGTCGAATTTGCTTTCTTTCGGAATTTGAGAATTTAAAGCCAATCCCAGTTTCAAAACCGCTTCAACGGCTTTTTTATTGATTGTCGGCAAAGTGCCGGGATGAGCCAGACAAATCGGACAAACATTTATGTTCGGATGCTTTTCGTCGGGGTCGTTCAAACATCCGCAAAACATTTTTGTTTTGGTCTTTAATTCCACGTGAATTTCCAAACCGATAACGGGTTGATACATATCATAATTCTAATAAAAAAGGGCGGCTTTCGCCACCCCTGGTTCTTCGCATTTTTTAATCGTTATTTATCGTTTTTCGGCCGACATTCTGGACAAATTACTCGACCAGTTATCTTAAACTCTTCTGCCGTGGCTTTTTTGTCAGTCCATTTATAACCGCGCCGCAATCTCTCACAGTTGATACAAACAGCGGTTATCCCGTGGTTCTCGCCTCCTCCAAAAGCTTCGCAAAAATATTCCATTTTCCCACCTCCTTATTAAATTTTTAAGCTTCTGTTTATTTCTCTATCTCTATCCCCATGCTTCTTGCCGTGCCTTCGATAATTTTCATTGCCGCTTCTATATTATTGGCGTTCAAATCCATCATTTTTTTCTCGGCGATTTCCCGAACCTGAGCTTTTGTCACTTTGCCGACTTTCTCTTTCAATGGATTGCCCGAACCTTTAGCGGCTGACGCGGCTTTTTTCAATAAATCCGAAGCCGGCGGCGTTTTTAATTTGAACTCAAAAGTCCGGTCTTGATAAATCGTAATTTCCGCGGGAATAACGCTGTCACCCATCTCTTTGGTGGCTTCATTAAACTGCTGACAGAATTGAGCGATATTAACACCATGTTGGCCCAAAGCCGGACCAATCGGCGGAGCCGGATTGGCTTTACCCGCTGAAATTTGAAGTTTTAAAATTGTTTTAATTGCCTTTGACATAATATTTTATAATTTCTGAACCTGTAACGAATCCAATTCCACCGCTGTTTCTCTGCCGAAAATCGGCACCATGACTTTGATTTTACCATATTCATCGTCAACAACACTGACTTTTCCTTCGCTATCTTTGAATGGCCCATCGATAATTTTTATTGTTTCACCAACGGAAAATTCCACCTTGAATTTCGGCTCTTCGCCGATCATTCTCACCATCAAAGATTTAACTTCTTCTTCCGAAAGCGGCGTCGGCTCGGTGGTATCCGCTCCCACAAAACCGGTTACCCGCGGCGTATTTCTGACTACATACCAGGAGTCTTCCCCCATTATCATATCAACCAACACATAACCGGGGTAAATTTTTTCTTCCATTTCTCTTCGCTTACCGTTTTTAATTTTTATTTTCTTTTCCTTTGGAACAACGATATTAAAAATCTTATCCCGCATCTCCAGCGCGTCGATTCTCTGCTTTAAATATCTGGAAACCGCGTCTTCATAGCCCGCGTAAGTATGAACCGCATACCAATGACGCTCACCCTTTGACGATTTATTCATCATATTATAAACGCTCTTAATAAATATCCGAAAAACAAATCTAACGCTCCCAAAAAAAATCCCACAGCCACCGAAACGCCGATAACCACTAAAGTTAAACGGATTGTTTCATTTCTGTTCGGCCAATTAACGTGTTTAAGCTCCATGCGGGATTCATTAATATAAGAAACTAATTTGGAAAACATAAATTTATTTATCGCTCACCGTCTATTGTTCATTGTTTTTAATTAGATGTCAAGATTTTTCACCATAGCCGCCTGACTTTGAATAAATGCTTTTCTCGGCTCAACCACTTCGCCCATCAAAATATCAAACAATTCATCCGCTTTTTTGGCGTCTTCTATCACCACCGCTTTAAGAGTGCGCCTCTCGGGATCCAAAGTGGTTTCCCAAAGCTGATCCGGATTCATTTCTCCCAAACCTTTATACCTTTGAATGTTCATTCCTTGTGTTCCATGGCCTCCAATTGATTTAACTATTTTTTCCTTTTCCGCATCGCCGTAAGCGTAATGTATCTCTTTCCCTTTTTGGATTCGATAAAGCGGCGGCTGGGCAATATACAAATAACCGCCTTCGATTATCGGCAGAAAATAACGATAAAACATCGTTAAAAGAAGGGTTCTAATATGAGCTCCGTCAACATCGGCATCCGTGGCAATAATAATTTTGTAATATCTTATTTTTAAAACATCAAAAGCTTCTCCAATTGCGGTGCCGATGGCGGTAACTAGCGCCCTAATTTCCTTATTGGCGAGCATTTTATCAATCCGCGCTTTCTCAACATTTAAAATTTTCCCGCGAAGAGGCAAAATCGCCTGACTATGGCGATCGCGGGCGTTTTTCATTGAACCTCCGGCGCTGTCTCCTTCCACAATAAATAATTCAGATTCTTCCGGATTTTTTGAACTGCAATCAGCCAATTTACCGGGCAGAGTCAATCCTTCTAAAACCCCTTTTCTTAATACCGTTTCTCTGGCGGCCTTGGCGGCTTTTCTGGCCCTTTGAACTAAAAGACACTTTTCAATAATTGCTCTCGCGTCATTGGAATTTTTTTCCAAAAATTCTCTAAGTGCTTCATTGGTTATTGTTTCCGCGGCGGTTCTGGCAATCGGGTTGCCCAATCTGGCTTTAGTTTGACCCTCAAATTGCGGCTCTCCTAATTTTATAGAAACAACCGTTACCAATCCCTCGCGAATATCTTCGCCGGACAAATTTTCGTCTTTTTCTTTCAAATAATTATTTTCTCTCGCATAATCGTTCAAAACGCGAGTCAAAGCCGAACGAAAACCCGTTAAATGCATGCCGCCATCCGGCGTATAAATATTATTGGCGAAACTCAATTCAACCGTCTCAATCTCCTGATTATAAACAAAAGCTGCTTCTACCTCGACGCCCTCATAATTTTTTAGAATATAAAAAGGTTCCTTTTGAATCGGCGTTTTAAAACGATTAAGATAATCTATGAAAGACAATAATCCCCCCTCAAAATAAAAAGCGTAATAAAAAGGAACCTCTTTTCTTTCATCAATTATTTCAATTTTTATTCCCTTAGTTAAAAAAGCCTGCTGGCGCAAATGATCGACTATCCGCTTTAAATCAAATTCTATTTTGGAAAAAATTTCCGGATCCGGGCTAAAAATAACTTTCGTGCCCCTTTGCTCGCATTTACCTTCTTTTTTAACGCTGTATTTTGGTTTGCCTTTTTCATATTCTTGGGAATAAAGATTATTGTCGCGGCAAACTTCAACTCTCAGCCATTTTGACAAAGCATTAACAACAGAAACCCCTACCCCGTGAAGTCCGCCGGCAATTTTATAAGATTCACCGCCGAATTTTCCGCCGGCATGAAGCGTACACATCACGGTTTCCAAGGCCGATTTTTTCGTATGGGAATGAATATCAACCGGAATGCCGCGACCGTCATCCGTAATCGCCACTTTATTGTCTTTTAAAAGTTCAATTTTAATGTTTTTCGCGTAACCGCCGATTGCTTCGTCTAAACAATTATCACAAACTTCCCAAACCAAATGATGAAGGCCGTCAACACCCGTTGAACCAATATACATTCCCGGCCGTTTTCTAACCGGTTCCAGCCCTTCTAAAACATAAATGTCTTTGGCTTCATAAGAAGCTTCTGATTTTTTCAGATTTTCAGCGGGTTTTTTTAACATTTCAAAATAAAATAAGCGACGTCAATCGCAATATATTAATGTTATTTTATCAAATTTTTAACCCAAAAACAACCTCGGCGTTTTTTATCGTTTGATCGGAAATTTCTTCAAAAGCGCCCGCAACACCCTTAATTTCCGCCAATTTTTTGGCGGTTTCAATAATATAACTCGGTTCATTTCTTTTGCCGCGATATGGCGCGGGAGAAATATAAGGCGCGTCCGTTTCTAAAAGAATTCGCTCTGATGGAATAAATTTTATAATCTCGTCAAAATCACGATTGAAAGTTATCAATCCGTTGAAAGTAAAATAAAAGCCCATCCCTAAAAGCGTTTTGGCATTTTCTTTTGTGCCGGTAAAAAAATGAAGAATGCCCGCCGGAGAATTTAAAATTGTGGATTGAGAATTTAGAATTTCAATTAAATCATTGAAAGCGTTTCGGCAATGAATCATTAAAGGTTTTTTTACTTCTTTGGCTAATTCTATTTGTTTTATAAAAATCTCTTTTTGCTTCGCGATTTGCGCTTCACGATCAATGTTTTGCTTCAATTTATAGTAGTCCAATCCGCATTCTCCGATTGCCACCACTTTCTGATTTTGCGCCAAATTTTTAAAAAACCCGTAATCAAAATCTCTTAAATCGCTTGGGTGTTGGCCAACGGTTGCCCAAATTCCAATAGAATATTTATCCGCCAACTCAACCGCTCTTTGCGAGCTTTTCTTGTCAGCGCCAACATTAATAAAATAAACATCGTTATCAAACGCGCGTTTTATTGCTTCATCCCTGTCTCCATCAAAATCGGAAAATTGAAGATGAGTATGAACATCGATTAATTTCAATTTCATATCCGCGGAAATAAATTCTCGCCTTTTTTAATTTTAATAATTTTTTGAGAAATTTTAACGCTTTTAAGAATTTTCTCGGAGGTCTGCGGCAGAAATGGCTCAAGCAATTCAGCGGAGTTTTTTAATATCATAATCAAGTCCATTAAAACTCGGCTTTTCTTATCCAAATTCGCGATTTTCCACGGCTCGGTTTTGTTAATATAATTATCGCCAAAACTAATCAATTGCCAAATCGCCGCCAATGCCTCATGAAATTTAAATTCTTCCAATTTTTGTTCAACTGATTTTTTAATCTCTTTAACTTTTTTATCGATATTTTTATTCGCGCATATCCGCAAATTGACATCGCGCGAAGCAAGAGTGAGAACGCGAGCCGTAAAATTGCCCAAACCATTAGCCAGGTCGCCGTTATAACGGACTCTAAATTTTTCTTCCGTAAAATCACCGTCGTCATAAGCCGGTATTTCCCGTAAAAGATAATAGCGAAGAGCGTCGGCGCCGTATCTTTTTGCCAAATCAACCGGGTCAATAATATTGCCGATTGTTTTTGACATTTTCTGACCGTTAACAGTTATAAATCCGTGAACGAAAATTTTCTTCGGCAAAGGTAATTTCGCCGAAATCAGCATCGCCGACCAAATAACCGCGTGAAACCTTAAAATATCCTTGCCAATAAAATGAATATCGGCCGGCCAGAATTTTTTAAATTCAGAATTTCTGCCATATCCGATTGCCGAAAGATAATTAACTAACGCCTCCAACCAAACATACATCACCTGGGAACTATCACCCGGAACCGGAATGCCCCAGGATAAACTTTTCCGCGGTCGAGAAACACTAATATCAATTAATCCCCTTTTAAAAAAAGACAAGATTTCATTTTTACGCGATTGGGGAACGATTTTAATCTCATCGTTTTTTATCTTTGATTCGATAATTTTTGAATATTTGGATAACCGAAAAAAATAATTTTCCTCTTCAATAACTTCCGGCGCTTTTTGATGATCCGAGCATTTGCCGTCAATCAATTCTTTTTCGGTCTTAAACGCCTCGCAGCCGACGCAATAAAGACCTTTATACTTTTTTTTATAAAAATCTCCCGCCTTATCCAGCGACTGCCATATTTTAATAACGCCCGGCCAATGGCGTTTTTTGTCAGAAGTTCTGATAAAATCGTCCCAGGACAAATTAAGGATTTTTTTTAATTCCTTAAATTTATCGCTGTTTTGACTAACAAATTCTTTCGGAGATTTCCCAACTAAAGCGGCAGCCCGTTCAATTTTTATGCCGTGTTCATCAACGCCGGTTAAAAAAAACGTCTTTTTTCCTTTTTGGCGCTGATAGCGGGTAAAAACATCCGCTTGGATTTTTTCCAAAGCATGGCCAATATGAGGAGCGTCATTGGCATAATCAATGGCAGTAGTAATATAAAACTTCTTCATTCAAAATTAAATCTCCCAACTTGATTTTTCCGCGCTGCCCGGCTTTCAATAACTTCCTGAATAACCACCGCGGTCGGCACCGCTAAAATAATGCCAACAAAACCCGCCAACTGCGCTCCGGCAAGCATTGAAATTACCGCCACCACCGGATGGATGCCGACGGTTTTTCTCATCACCGCCGGAATCAATAAATGATTTTCCATTTGCTGGACAATAAAGAAAAAAATAATTACCGAAATCCCCAAAGTCCAAGATTCTGAAACCGCCAGAAGAAAAGCGATAATGCCCGTAAATACCGGACCGACAAAAGGCACCATTTCTAAAATAGCGGCCAAAATTCCCAAAATCAAACTATATTTGACCCCCAAAATTAAAAGCCCAAGGAATACAACCACCCCGACAATAGCGCTTAAAATCAATTGTCCTTTCAGCCAAAGCCCGAGTTTTTGTCTAGATCTCAAATAAACGTTAACCACATAATCTTCGGACTTTATCGGCAAAATCGCCTTTAAAAAATTTTCCACGCCATCTTTGTGGAGCGCCAGATAGAACGAAAGAACAAATGCGGCAATCACAAAAGCAATGCCGCCGAAAATAGAAGAAATCACTCCAATAAACGAAGCGCCTCCAGAAAGCATCGTTTCGGCAAATTTTTCCATTCCCGATGTCCAATTCTCAATAAATTGAGAAGATCCGAATGGTCCCAAATCCGGCACTTCTAATTTATTTAATACGCCAAAAATATTTTTTGATTCTAAAACAGCCAAAGGAACGATCGTATATAAAATTAAAGCCAAAACCGATAATACTGAAATAAAAACCAAAAGCGTTCCTAAAATCCTTGGGATTCTTTTTTGCTCCAAAAAACTAATAGGAGAATCCAGGGCGGAAGAAATAACCAAAGCCAAAAAAAGAATCAATAAAACATCCTTTAAAAAATAAAGGGCAACGGCAAAAATTACTATCAATAAAACGCGCCATAATGATACCCAAGAAATTTCGATTTGATTCATATTTTTACTATATTACAATTTCAAAATAGATTCAAATTTTGCTCTATCTTCAAACGGCCCGATTAAAGCGAGATTGAGTTTATTATTTTGAAAAATATCTTTGGCAACAGCCATTATTTCTTCGGCTTTAACGGCTTGAATTTTTTGCGCCAGTTCGTCCGGACTAATGAGTTTTCCTGTCAAAATTTCCTGACCGCCGTAAAAACTCGCGATTTCATCTGATGTTTCCAAAGAAAGCATTAGATTACCCAGTAGGTGGTCTTTGGCTTTTCTGAGCTCTTTTTCATCAACGCCTTTTTCGGAAATTTTTTTAAACTCTTCC
>CAZLYJ010000009.1:0-18179 GCA_964563845.1 uncultured Candidatus Saccharibacteria bacterium
CTTGAAGCGACAAAAATCACGCTCAAAAGCGCCAAAGCGAGAAATATTGTTGAAAGGCGAAGAAAGAATGGCATTTTATTATAAACTGTCTAAAATATCCCATTTTTCTTTCTTGACAAGGTCAATTACGGTTTCCATATCGCCGGCCGAAGACGGGTCGATTTTTTTAAGTTCTTCTGCGTGCCTGATTATCCCTTCTTTATTTCTCAACGCCCGATAAATAATAACGGCGTCGTAACGATAATCCTTGTTATTCTGATAAAAATGAATCAAAACCTCAAGAATATCAACCATTTTATCCGGCTTGCCGAGCGAACGATACAACACCGCCATATTTTTTAAATCGCTTTCCATAAACAAATAATATTGAGTCGCGCTTAAATCAAGACCTAAGTAAGTTTCCGAACTTCCTAATTTTTTGCGTCCCCATTCCCGGGCAAGGTCAAGCTCTTTTTCCGCTTCTGCCCGATATTCCCATCTTTTCGGCGTTCCTTTATAAAATTCCGAATCAGCCGCCAAAAGCAATGTCACCGCCAACTCATAATGGGATTTGGCGACCCTTTCATCCAATGCCAAAACCTGCCGGACAATTTCAATTGATTCTTCATATCTTCCTTGTCCGGATAAAATAAAAGAGAGGAGAAATAAAAGCCCCTGTTTTTTCGGCGACAATTCAACGGCTTTTCGAGCAAAAACTTCTGTTTTAAAAAAAAGAGAGGTGTCTTCTTTTGCCCGTTCGTTATAGGACTCAATCAACATACTGAAATTGCGCGGGTCAAACGGTTCTTTTGCCGTCGCCTCTTCAAGGACGTTCAACCCCTTATCAACAAGAGAGGCAAATTGTTTTTTTGAAACTAACTTGCTGTTATACATTACTTCCACAAACTTCGTCCTTATTTCCATTTGCATAAAATTATAAGGTTTGAAAAAACCGTCCGAAGCCGCCAAGATTTTTTCGCCGACTTTCAGTTTCATCGCTTGGCTGAAATTTCTCGCCTGATAAACCAAAATATAATTGTAAGAATAAAGCGAGTAAAAAACAGCCAAAATTATTATTGCCGCTAACGGCCAAAGCGCGAGTTTTAATTTTGAATTGATTTGGCCGAAATTTAATTGCAAAACGCCGAGCTTCGCTCCCATTTCCGGCGAATTAATGATAAAAAATCCCAAGAGACTAAAAAACGGAATATAAGAAGTCAGTTGGTCAAAAAGAAAAAGATTTTGAATAAAATAAGCGATAAAAACAGCCGTTAAAAACGGCGACACCAACAGCGTTAAATAAAATATTATTCCCAAAACACCAAAGTATGTTATCAAACCAAAAGCCCCTTGCATTACCATCACATCGGCAATCCGATTATGCGCCCGGTCAAACCAATCCTCGGCGTAAAAAGCGTAAGCCGGGTCGTAATGTTTATTGTAAGCCACGCCGTAATTTTCCATGCCCCAGCCAAAAATCGGCTTTTCCTTAAAAGCGTTCCAACTGACTTCCAACGCCAAAAGACGAGTAATCACCGAAGGATTTTCCAGAGAAACGCTTGTCAAACGCCTTATGCCGGGGACTTTCAGCCAAAATTCCGCGCCCTTGGTCAGCCAAAAAAATAAAGAAAAGGCTATTAAAATAATCATAAAACCAACGGCAATCATCCGCGCTTTTCTCTTTGAAAACAACGTTGATTCAAACCCCTTGAATATAAAATATCCAAAAAGGAACAGCAACCCGATAGCCATTCCCAAAATGGCGCCGCGGATGGCGGTGATAAAAATAGTCAAAAACGACGCGATGGAAACAAAAACCGCGAAATAGCGCCAAAAACTTTTTTGAGCTGAATCGCGAAAAACCAAAAAAGCGAAACCGAAAATAAAAATCAAATAACTCGCCAAAAAAGCCGCGTTGCCGGAGAATGAACCCGGCTGGCCGGCCGGACTGAGAGCAAATGGAAATCTAACGACCTGGAAATACTGCAGCCAAGCGTAAAAATCGGAAATCAAAGCAACCGCCAAAGAAATTTTAAAAAAATAAAACCAATCCTTTTTTTGAAAAACCGCCAAGGCGATAAAAAGAAAAATAAAATAATGAAGCAGGCCGAAAAATCCTTCTCCTCTTTGCATATCTCCGAAAAACGCCCGATAAGCGTCGGGAGCCAAAAAAGAACTTATGGCGGCGGAAACGAAAAATAAAAAAATAAACAAAAAAAGCGGGTGTTTCAAAAATTTCCAATTTATCTCATCTCTCCGAACCAAAAGATAAACAACGAACAAAGCCAGCGCGACTTCAATAACGCTCCGATAAAAAATTACTTTGCCAAAAACAAAAGGGAAAAAATACCAGGAATCAACGACTATTAAAGGCGTCAAGGCGGTTGCCAACAACAGAAGTTTTATCTGCCAAGACAAAATCTTTGAAAAATTCATTGAAATCATTTTATCAAATTTTCTGGCAAACAAAAAGAGCCCTTTCGGGCTCTTTTTGTATAGCTCTCAAAAGAGAACTAGTTGGACCGCGACATTATGTCGGACGGGAAGGTGTCTGCGTAGACGCCGTTCGCCCAGTCAGTGGTCAATAAGCTGTGACCAGTGGCTGAGTTATCCGACCAAACAAAGCCGGAATCCGCATCCTGAATAATCGCGTCTCCCTCCGGGCTTCCGCCAGAAGCTGCATCTGCCCACGCAACGCCTTTTTTAATGCTCGCGTTGGAAGTTTCCTGTCTAACCACCAATTGAGTGGAAATACTGGAGTTGCTTCCCGGAGCAATGACGCTGCCGGTAATGCGGTATTCTCTGACGCCGCCGGCCGAAATTTGCTCTTCATTAGTAAGATAAAGAGTGTATTGGCCCGCAGTCACAGAACCCGCGGTCGCCGTTGTACCAATAGTCAAATTAGTAGCGTTGGTTAAATCGCGGAGCGTAAATGTCGCTGCCGGATCAAACGCGCCGCTGACTTTATACAACGGAGCAGTGGCCGAAGCCGCGCTGACGTTGAAGCTGACAGTGTTCCAAGACAAGACGCTATTGGAGCTCTTGTTGGTAACCGTGAATTTAATCAGGTCATTGGAACCGCTGGTCAACAAAGTGCCTGCCGAAGAAACGGCAATGGCCGGATAGGTTTTGTAAACAACCTTTTCCTTGCCTTTCGCGCCTCCAGCCGCGCCATTTGTCGTAACAGTCGCTGCCGCGCCTGTTGCCTCAAAGTTAGTCGGCAACAAATGCGCGTAAACGCTTCTGCCACTCGTGGCGCCGTTGGCAATCGTGTTGGTGTCGGCTTTAACGGTCAAAGTTCTGGTTTCGCTCTTTCCAACTGTCCAATTCAAATCCTGAACAATAACTTGTCCGGCTGAAGCGCCTGAACCAATCGGAGAATAACCGCTGGTTGAGCCAAGCTGGGTGGAACCGTCGTAAAGATAAACAACAGCCGCTTCAACCGTTGAAGTGGCCGCCGCCGCTGTAGACGATTCATTATTGATCAAGACTACCAATTTTTTAACTGTCATCGCCTCATTGGTGGCGGTGAAGTTAAATTTGGCCAAGGATTGTTTGGAACCGCCGGCCAGAACAATGCTCGCTTTGCTTTCCGTGTCATCCGGAGCCGTTACCACGTTAATGGAACCGGAACCGGTAACCGTAACTTGAACGTTCGCGGCCATGTTGGGACCGGAAGCGGCATGAGAACTTAAGTAAGTCGGCTCATTGCCTTCGGAATCAACTGCCACTAAGTCGTTGCCTGTGGTGTTATTAGTCACAGTCGCTTGCGCGATACCAATTTCATACGGGTTATTGGCAACAGCGGTAACCGAAAGGCTACCCTTCACAGTCAAAACTTTGCTTTGTCCTTTCGGAATAGTGTAGTTCAAACTAGAGAAGGTTGCTGTTGCTGACGAAGCCGTAGAAGTGGTCAATGACTTCAAGCTTGAAATAAGCGTTGTGCCATCGTAAAGGCCCAGGTTCTGAAGGTCGGAAATCATGTTATCGTCTGTCACGCTGGCTGAAGTCGCGGTGATTTTAATCGTGGTCACCTTGATATCGTCAGCAATGGCGCGAAGACCGATGCCGACGAACGAAACGCCGGTCGTACCTTTAACCACGGTTTGCGAGGTTGGCGTACCAGACAAGCTAATTTCCAAGCTCGGCGCTTTGGCGGTTTGAACATTGCCGCTCAACACCGTTGAGGGGACAATTTCCGCCGCGGCCAAGAAAGTGTTATTGTCCAAATTCTTGACATCAGCCCCTGCCGCAAATGCCGTTAAGGAAACTCTAATAGCATCAGAATTATCCCAATCAGACGGAATATCCGCCGTCATTTTGAAGCTGCGCGATTGTCCGGCATTGATATTAAAGATATCGGTAAAGCTGACGCCTACGACTCCGTCGATATTCGCGATGGAAACATCGGTCGGGCCGGCAACCACCAATCCCGTGGCTTTGTCAACGACTTTAAAGTCGGTCAAAGCGCTGTCGCCGATAAGAGAACCGGCAGTGGTGGCGATTGAAGCGTTCAACTTCCTGATCTCCAAATTATTGGCCGAAGCCATCGTGAACTCAAAAAGAGTCACGTCTTTGCCATTTTTCTTAATGTCACTCGCGTTCGGACCGGTAAAGGTGGTTGTTAAAGTTCCGCCTTGCAAGATCAAAACATGATGGTCGGCCGCGTCGGAATCAAAGCCGGCTTTTGTAACCGTGGCTCCAAATCCGTATTGCTGGCCAACGCCGTAAACGTCTGAAGCTTCATCAACATAAAGCTTGATGGTTTCATCCTTTTTGGCGGAGCCGGCGATATTGGCGTAAGCGTAGAAGTCCTTGCTGTCGCCCTTCAAAATAGTAATCGGGCTGGACAATTCAAAGACAACTAAATCTTTAGCCGTAACCGCGCCGGTTTCAGCCAAAACGTTTCCGGAAACATCCTTCAAGACAAAGCCCGAAAGATTGGTTTTGGAAATCGTGCCGGCGTAAAACAACGAAACTCGCGAAACTTTCACGTCTTCGTTCGCCGTTGAAAAACGGAATTGAGAAACGTGAACGTTTTGCTGGCCGATATTCGGATTACCGATGCTGCCGCTTTTAACAGCAGTCAAAGTTCCTGATGTAGCGTTGGAATTCGTCATTTCATTGCCGGAAACCGGAAGTCCAGAAACCGCCGGGTCAGAGCTTACGCTCGAAACCTGAAAGGCGTTTTTGTTGGACGCTCCTGGAGCGGCCGCGATGTCAGCCAAAACCGACAAGGTCTTGGTGCCGCTGATCGCAAGATTAAGGCCGGTGAAAGTCGCCTCATGAGAGGAAGAATTCACCGAACGGCCGGCGGTCAAACGGGTCGATCCATCGTATAAATAAACGTTGGAAAAATCCGCTGTGGCGCCCGCGCCCGTCCTTTTTATGGTAACAGTGCTAACCGTTCCTGTTCCGGAAATATTAAATTTCAAGAAAGTAACGTTGGCCGCGCCTTTTGGCAAAGTAGTGCCGGCCGGATTATCCGAAGCTAAAGAAACAGCCAAACCGCTGGTTGGAACGGTTGGCGTTGTTGGCGTTGTTGGCGTTGTTGGAGTTGTTGCGGCTAAAGCGGTGTATTTGGTCCGAGAAGCGGGACCAAAAATTCCGTCAGCTACTAAACTCTTGGCTGCCTGCCATGTCATAACCGCGGCTTTGGTCTTGGAACCGAAATAAGTTGATTCGTTTCCGGCAGAACCGACTCCGCTGGCTGAAACAGTATAGCCGGCAGCGTTAAGATATTGCTGTAAGCATTTCACCGCATCTCCCCTGGAACCGAGTTTCAAGGTAGAGGTAAAAGTGCAAGAAGCAACAGTTGGCTGCAATTGAGATTGCAATGCCTGAATCTGAGCCAATAAAGCGCTTATTTGAGCCTGAAGTTCGGCTGTGGTCTGGGCAAAAGCCGTTGGCATGGCAATGCCGGCCATCAACCAAACAGTCGTGGTCAAAGTCAGCGAAATGGCTGAGACTTTATTCATAGTTTTACTCATTTTTATAATTTAGATAACGCAATACCAATATACGAATTGATGTAAACAATGTTAATGAATTTGTATATTAATATCGCATTTGTTTTAGATTTAATTATTTATTTCTGAAAGCTATTCTTTCACAGATCGACCCTGCCAACGAGTGAGGTCAATTGGCCTCAATAAAAAGAATAACCGTAGTATCAAAATTAATGGAATGAAAAAACTCGGTTTTTCAAACCTTTTCCAATCGAATTTATTTAATTATGACGTTTTTCGAATTGCCAACATCCAACCATGGATAACTTTATTATATATAAATATAAACGGCGGTCAAGGCGATTAGTTACGTCTATGGTTGCCATGAAGACGCCGCGAAAATTATCAAACTAAAAATGATGAAAATCGTGATATTCCTTAAAACAAGCTGACGATCAAGATTGCCGCTTAAGCGGGCCATCATTAAATCTTTAATCGTTAAAGCCACGACTAGCGCCAAAGCCGAAGCATTCAAAAATCCGAGGGGTAAAAGAACGATTGCCCAAATGAACTGGAAAACGACAAAAGCGAATATTGCCGCCATCAATTTATCATTAAAAGCCGCCGCCAGCCCTCCGACATTAATATATTGCTTTTCAAAAAAAGTCGCTTCCTTAAAAAGCAAGAAAATCGCCCCAAAAACCAATAAATATTTCACGAAAAACAATTGAGATTTATCCGCAAGAAAGAAATTCAAAAAAACCGCCGCAAAAAGAAAATTATTCAAAAAATGATAAATCGCCCGCCTGTTAACGAAAACCAGATTTTTAATACTCAAAAGAAGAAAAAATAAAACTCCGAAAACAGCCGAAACAATCAGCGAAGATAACGGAGACGACCAAGGATTAACAAATAAAACCGACAATAAAAGAACCGAAAAAGAAAAAAAATAACTAGGACGAAGCCCCCCAGAGCGAAAATAAAAATAAAAAACCGTTGCGACGAATAAAACAGCTAACGACCAATGGCTATTGGCCGACCATAAAAGCAAAGCCGCGATCGCGGCTTTAAACGCCGATCGTAAGGCTGGATTCTTTATAACCGAGCTTAATTTTTTTAACATCTTTGAGTTCGCCTTTAATTAAACGGTTGGCTAATTCGTCCAAAATCGTTTTTTGAATCAATCTTTTAATCGGCCTCGCGCCATAATCCGGACTAAAACCGTCCTTGGCAATATGGGCTTTAAGCGACTCGTCGATCGTTATATTCAAACCGCGCCTGGACAACAAATTCCCGAGCATTTCCAACTGAAGATCAACTATTTTTTCAATCTCTTTCGGCCCCAATGAATTAAAAATAATAATCTCGTCCAAACGGTTCAAAAATTCCGGCCGGAAAGTTTCTTTCAAAGATTCCATCACCCTCTCCTTGAAAATTTCTGTTTTGTCTTTTTGTTTTTCCTTGTCCGAACCGACTTCAAAACCAAAATTGGAAATTTCCTGAAAATATTCGCTACCGACATTGGAGGTCAAAATAATAATGGCGTTTTTAAAATTAACCACCTTGCCTTTGCCGTCAGTTAACCGTCCGTTATCAAGAACCTGAAGCAAAATGTTAAAAACTTCCGGATGGGCTTTTTCAATTTCATCAAATAAAATCAAACTATAAGGCCGATGCCTGACAACCTCGGTCAATTGTCCTCCTTCTTCATAACCGACATAACCAGGAGGAGAACCAATAAGACGCGCTGTTGAATACTTTTCCGCGTATTCCGACATGTCAATCCGAATAAGGGCTTTCTCGTCATTAAACATAAATCCACTTAGCGCTCTGACAAGTTCGGTTTTGCCGACTCCGGTCGGGCCCAAAAACATAAATGAACCGAGAGGCCGATCTTCCGCTTGAAGTCCGGCTCTGGCTCGGCGAAGCGCGCTGGCGACTGATTTAATCGCCTCATTTTGACCAATAACTCTTTTAGACAATTCGTCTTCAATTTTTCGCATTTTCTCGGCTTCGGATTCCAGCATTTTAGTAACCTGAATGCCTGTCCAGCGGGAAATAACGGAAGCAATATCCTCTTCATCAACCGATTCTTTAATAAATCCCCCCTTGACTCTCCGTAATTTTATTTTCGCGTTTTGCGGCAAGCTGTATTTTTTCTCAAACAATTTGAATTCTTTTTCCGCTTGCGGCAATTCGCCGTAAAGAATTCGAGCAACGGCTTCCAGATTGCCTTCGCGTTCAGCCACCTCCGCTTCTCTTTTCAAATCCTCAACCCGCTTTCTCAAATTATGGAGATTCTCAAAAGAAATTTTCTCGGCGTGCCATTTTGCCGAAAGTTCATCGTTTTTTTCTTTAAGCTTCGTCAATTCCTTGCCTATTTCCTTTAATCGAAGTTTTTTCTGATTTTTTCCGTTTTCTTTTTCCAGGGCTTTCTTTTCAATTTCCAAACGGACGATCTCCCTTCGGACTTTGTCTATTTCCGAAGGCAAACTTTCACTTTCCAGCCTTCTGGCGGCCGCCGCTTCATCAATTAAATCAATGGCTTTATCCGGCAAAAACCGATCGGTAATATAACGAGCTGATAAATTAACGGCCGCCACAATAGCTTCGTCGGAAATTCTTAAACCATGATGAAGTTCATATTTTTCTTTGAGTCCCCGCAAAATAGTAATACTGTCTTCAAGGGACGGTTCTTCCACTATAATCGGCGAGAATCTCCGCTCTAATGCCATATCTTTTTCAATATAACGCTGATATTCGCGAATAGTAGTGGCGCCGACGGCGTGAAGTTCGCCTCGCGCCAAAGCGGGCTTAAGCAAATTGGAAGCGTCAATCGCGCCTTCGGCCGCGCCGGCCCCGACAATCATGTGAATCTCGTCTATAAAAAGAATAATCTTGCCCTGCGATTGCTGGACTTCTTTAATAAAAGCTTTCAATCTGTCTTCAAACTCGCCGCGGAATTTCGTGCCGGCGATTAAAGATCCTAAATCAAGCATCACAATTTCTTTATTTTTAAGAGGTTCCGGAACGTCATTTGAAACGATTCTTTGCGCCAAACCTTCAACCACCGCGGTTTTACCGACTCCCGGTTCGCCGATTAATACTGGGTTATTTTTAGTCCGGCGGCTTAACACCTGAATCACTCTTCTTAATTCTTCGTCGCGGCCGATAACGGGGTCGAGCTTTCCGTCTCTCGCCATTTGTGTCAAATTAACGGCGTATTTTTCCAAAACCTGAAATTTTGACTCCGGCGTTTCATCGGTAATCCGCATTGAACCGCGAAGTTGGGCTAAAATCCTCAAAGCCATTTCTCGACGCAAACCAAAACTTTCCAAAACGCTTGAAGCCGGCGAACGGCTTTCCAAAACAGCCAAAAGCAGATGCTCGCAAGAAATAAACTCGTCTTTTTGCTGAGAAGCGATTTTAGCGGCTTTGTCCAATACCTGCATCAGCTCTTGAGAAAGATAAAGTTGGGAAATATTGGCGTTGCCGAAAATTTTCGGCTGCCTTTTCAATTCCTCTTGCAAAGCGTTTGCCAAAGCGTCTATATTAACGCCCCCTTTAACCAATAACGGTCTGACCAAAGACGACTCATCGGAAATTAAAGCGACTAAAAGATGGATAATTTTCAATTCTCCGTGATTCTCTTTAGCCGCTAAATCCTGAGCGTTTTGCAGAGATTCTTGAGCTTTGATTGTAAATCTGTGAAAATTCATCTTATTATGTATGATATTATAATTAAAAATTGTTAAATTTCAATAAGCCAATGGAAAAAATCTATTTAGATTACGCCGCTACTACGCCGGTTGATCCAATGGTCAAAAAGGCGATGCTACCGTATTTTGACGAAAAATTCGGCAATCCCGGCTCGCTCCATTCTTTCGGCCAAGAAGCGATAAAAGCCGTTGACGAATCGCGGGAGAAAATCGCCAAAGCCATTGGCGCGGATTTTCGGAAAATAATTTTTACCGGTTCGGCAACTGAAGCGAATAACTTGGCGCTGCGCGGCGTGATGAAATTTTTTTGTGGCCCTCGGGCAGTTGCCTTTCAGAACCAGAATAATTTTGCTCCAGCGACAAAATTTTCTTTCCCCTCGGCAGCCGAACCCCGCCTCGTAAAGGGAGTGGGAACCAAGCTTCGGCTGCCTGCGGGATGTTCTTCAATGCAATCTGCCCTCAACCAAAAAATTTCACTACTAAGAATTATTGTTTCCTCTATCGAACACGAATCGATTTTGGAAACTTGCCATGATTTAGAAAAAGATGGAATAGAAATAATTTATCTGCCCGTTGATAAATCCGGCTTTGTTGATTTGAAAAAATTAAAAGAATCTCTTAATGAATGGACAATTTTAGTTTCAATAATGTACGCTAATAATGAAATTGGGACAATTCAGCCAATTGCCGAAATTGCGGAAATAATTGGTGAATTTAAAAAAGAGAAAAAAAATTCTTCCCCTTACCCGCTATTTCACACCGATGCTGTTCAGGCCTTCCAATTTTTAGATTGCGATGTTGATAAACTTGGGGTTGATTTAATGACTCTGTCGGCCCACAAAATTTACGGGCCAAAAGGGATGGGACTTCTTTACGCTAAAAATTCAAAATTCCTAAACCCCATTATCACCGGCGGGGGACAAGAATTCGGATTTCGTTCCGGAACGGAAAATGTTCCGGCAATTATCGGATTCGCCAAAGCCGCAGAATTAGTAAATAAAAATCGCGAAAAAGAAACAAAAAGAATTACTAAATTATCGGCTTACTTTTGGAAAAAACTTAAAAAAATGTGCCCAAAAACGGAAATAAACGGCGCATCAATTAAAAGGCTGCCTAATATTTTAAATATTTATTTCCCCAGCCATCGCGCTGACGATATGCTGATTAAACTTGACTTGAACGGCATTGCTGTTTCTTCGGGGAGCGCCTGCTCGGCCAGAGCGATGAAACCGTCCTATGTCCTTAAAGCCATTGGCTTAACCGACCAAAAAATTAAAAGCAGTTTGCGTTTTTCTTTTGGCAAACCAACGACTAAAAAAGAGATTAACGAGACAATAAAAAAACTGAGAGAAATTTTCTTTTAAGCGCCCATAATGTCCAAATGAACCCGAACCGCTTCTCTACTCCCTCTCGGCACCGTCAAATAGCCCTGTCTTCTCGCTAATTCGTATAAGTCTTTAGTAATTTTTACGTCATTAAGGCAGTAATTTTTCAATTCCTCCATTTTGCCGTCGCGGTATAAATTAGGGGCCTCCAAACTCAAGCCGTTTTTCCCCACCCCTAAATTAGTTTTTGCCAGCATATCCAACCCCACTCTTCTCCCGAGTAGATATTCTATTTCGTCTAAAAGATCAATCCGAGGAATGGAAAATAAATCAAAATCAAAATGTTTTTTCAAAACCGGCAAATCAAAACGAGAAATACTGAAGCCTATAATCATCCCGGCTGAAGACAAAATCTCGCCGACTTTATCAATTTCATCTTCAAAAAAAGAAAAATACTCATTTTGATTGTATGAATAAATGCCAATCAGAGAAACTTCCAAAGCGTCAAAGTTGTCTTTGCCGACTTCTATAAAAGTGTTTTTAGTTTCAATATCAATTACGATTTTGTCATTAGTCATTAGTCATTGGTCGCTTATCATAAGTCATAGGTCATATTACACATGCCTGTCCGCCACCTTTGAAGCCGCGTAACTTTCCGGTTTGGTTCGAACTTCAAAATTGTGGGCGCGAATCATTCCCACAATCTCCGTGATCATTGTTTTGGTTTCGCCATTCTCCCCAATATCAACATGGATTTCAAAATCAAAATTCGGCGCGTCAAAACTTTTTAGAATAGTTAAAACTTCTTTGGCGACTTCCAACGAGAGCAAGGCCTCATTCATAATTCTGTTGCGCAAAGTATAAATATCCCCGCTGCTTATTCTGCGCCAGAAATATCGGCCGCCATTGCCAACTCGATGAACCACCACGGCGGTAACAAAATCGGCCGAATTATTGTCGCGTCTTTCCGAATCGGTCCCGATAATGATTTTATAATGCCACCCCGGCTCGCTTTTCATAAAGCGAATAACTTCCAAAACCACCGCCTCGGCGTTAAGTTTTAACCCTAAAGAGCTGTTAAAAAATTCGTTCATTGTTTCGCTAATATTATTATCTTGTTTTTAATTTTTGTCAAAAGATTCTTATCTTCTTTAAGTTTTTCCTTAGCCGCTTCAAGCCCAACGCCCAATTTTTCATTTTCAAAACTGTAGGTGTTCCCGGATTTGCTTACCGCGCCGCTTTTAACGGCAACATTCAAAATATCGCCGCTGTAGGAAATGCCTTCGCCATACATAATGTCAAACTCCACTATTTTAAACGGCGGCGCCACTTTATTTTTAAGCACTTTCGCCTTAATCCGACTGCCGACAACTTCTTCGCCTTTTTTAATTTGAGCGATTCTTTTCAATTCAATTCTCACGGAAGCGTAAAATTTCAAAGCTCTGCCGCCGGGAGTGGTGGTTGGGTCGCCATAACCGAAAGTTCCGATTTTTTCCCTCAACTGATTGATAAAAATAATTAAAACTTTATTTTTTGCCGTAATCGCCGTCAATTTTCTCAAGGCCTGGCTCATCATTCTCGCCTGCAATCCGATAAACTGCGCGCCCATCTCGCCTTCTATTTCCACTCGCGGAGTCAAAGCCGCCACCGAATCAACGATGATAACGTCAATAATTCCCGAACGCACCAAATTTTCCAAAATATTCAACGCTTCTTCGCCCGAATCCGGCTGAGAAATCAAAAGCTCGTTAAGTTTCACTCCCAATCTTTTCGCGTATTCAGGGTCAAGCGCATGCTCAGCGTCAATATAAGCCGCTTTACCGCCGGATTTTTGCACCTCGGCGATAACATGAAGGGCAAGCGTGCTTTTACCCGTTGATTCTGACCCGAAAACTTCAACAATTCTTCCTTTTGGCAAACCGCCCACTCCCAAAGCGTTATCCAAAGAAAATGAACCCGTGGAAATCGCGTCAACATCAACCTTCCTAACGTCTCCAAGCGTCATAATCGCCCCTTCCCCGAATTTTTCCCGAAGCGATTCTAAAAGTTTATTAAGATTGTCATTTTTCTCGCTCGATTTTTTATCTTCTTTTTTTATAACCATCTTATTTTATTGTTGATAAATTATTTCTCTGGTCATCTTCACTTCTTTGCCTAAAAATCTTTTTGCCTTAAATTCAATAATGTTTGCGCCCGCCTCAAGAGTCAAATCTTTTTCAAACCAGCCGTCGCTTGAAACAAACGTTTCTTCGTTATTAATGGTTAATTTGTCTCGGGAAACGCTCAATTTGCCTTTTAATTTAACAATCGACGCGTTAACCGTTATGACTTCCTCTAGAGGATAAACAATTTCCAATTTTGGAATTCCCAAAAAATCATCAATTCGCCAAATCAAATAAATTATAGCAAAAAAAGCTATAACGCCAATAACGATTTTCCTTTTATCAATTGAACGGCTGACAAAACGATTGACCGGCAATTTATCTTCAACCCCTATTTTCGTGGTAATCTCGTCTTTATAAACGCGCCATATTTCGTTGCCGTCAACGCCAAGCGTTTCAGTCGCTTGTATCACAAAACCGCGGACATAAGGCAAAGCCGGCATTTTTTTAAAATCGCCCTCGCAAAGAGCGGTTAAATACCTTTCAGGAATATCTGCCGATTCAGATAAGCGGCTGATACTAAAGCCGCGGACTTCCATCAACTCATTGAAAAATTCTTGAAAATTTTTTTGCTGTTCCATTATTAATTATTTTATATAAACCTCTCTCGGCTTAGCTCCTTCTCCGGGTCCGATAATCCCTTTTTCTTCCATGATATCAAGCAATCGAGCCGCCCGAGCATAACCGATTTTGAGCCGCCGTTGAAGAAGAGATGCCGAAGCCTTTTGAGCGGCTTTAACCGCCTCAAGCGCTTCTTCGTATAATTCATCGTCTTCTTCGCCGCTCCCTTCCAGATAATTTTCCAACAAACCTCCGCCATTATTTCCATTTTCTTCAAAATTCAATTCCTCCCCTTCTTCTAAGTTTTTATTGCGCTCTTTTATAAAATCAGCCACCTTTTTGATTTCCTCTTCAGATACATAAGCGCCTTGAACGCGCTTTGGCTTTGATAACTCGGAAGAAATAAAAAGCATGTCGCCACCGCCAAGCAATTTTTCAGCTCCGCTTGTGTCCAAAATAGTTCGTGAATCAACCTGAGAGGGGACTTGTAAAGCAATCCGACTGGTAATATTAGCTTTGATCAAACCCGTGATTACTTCAACGGACGGTCTTTGAGTGGAAACAACCAAATGCAATCCTGTTGCTCTGGCCATTTGCGCCAATCTCACAATCGCGCCTTCTATTTCCCGACCATAAGTGGACATCAAATCCGCTAATTCATCAACAACTATCAAAATATAAGGAAGAATTTCTTGGGGATTTTTTTTGTTATAACTTTGAATATCTCGGCTGCCTGATTTCAAAAGAGTTTCATAGCGCCTATCCATTTCGTCAATCGCCCAGCGAAAAACGCCTAAAGATTTTTTTGATTCGGTAATAACGGGAGAAACTAAATGTGGCAAACCATCGTAAATTGAAAGTTCAACTCGCTTGGGGTCAATCAAAACTAGCCGTAAGGTTTGAGGAGAATTTTTATAAAGAAGCGAAATTAAAAGCGAGTGGAGCGCGATTGATTTACCGCTGCCGGTGGAACCGGCAATAAGCAAATGCGGCATTTTTTCGACATCCACGAAGATCGGCTCTCCGGAAACGTCTCTGCCTAAAACAAAACCAAGCAAACCGGATTCGGAAAAATCGGAATAATTCATCAAGCTGCCAAGCCGAACAACCGCCGCCACCTTATTAGGGACTTCAATACCAACCAAAGATTTTCCGGGAATTGGCGCTTCAATTCTTATCGGGTGGGCCGCCAAAGCCAAAGCCAAATCAGAATTCAAAGCGGTGATTCTGGAAATTTTAACGCCTTCAGCGGGCTTTAACGTATAACGAGTAACCTTAGGACCGATATTGATTTCTCCCATTTCCACTGGAATGCCGAAACTTTCCAGCGTCCTTTTAATAATATTGGCGCTAGCACGCAAATCTCCGACAGTCGGCTTATCAATGGATGACTTCAAAAGATCAAGCGACGGCGCGACATAATTACTCAACACTTGATATTTTTTAATGCTTAACTGTTTTTTAGATTTTAAGCCAACGGCCGCCGCGATTTTTTCACCCACCGATTTCTCTCCAATCGTTTCTATTCCCGTTTTTTCTTCTGTTTCAATTTTTGCTTCAATTGCCGGCGCCGCGGATGGCTCTTTTATTTCGATTTTCATCAGTGATTTTTCTCCCGATAGTCTTAAAATCTCCGTTAATTTTTTTATTCTTATAGGCAAATTAAGAGTGATAAGTAAAGCAATAATTGATATAATTGTCGCGATAACCAAAGAAGCGGCGTAGCCGAAAGGAATTTTTAAAAGCCCGATAATCGAGCCAATTGCTCCCCCTTCTCCGGAAAATACAATGTCAATAATTCCCAATCCGGCTAGAACGAACAAAACCGCGCCCAAAAAAGTAATTTTATAAAGCCGCCGCCGTTCGGAAGCCAAAAAAACGCCGGCCATTATTATTAAAGTCAAAGGCAAAAGATAATAGCCAATGCCAAAAAGCCATTCAAAAAGATTGTAAAAAATGCCGCCGACCGGTCCGGCACTCTGGAATCTTGCCAAAAGTAAAATGACGGCCGCGCCGAAAAACATCACCGCCCAAACGCTCTTTTTGGTTTCCGGATGGAGGCGAAATTCTTCCGTTACCTTACTTTCGATTTGTTTCTTTTTTTTCCTGGACATCTATTACAACTTTAATTAAATATCAAAATCGGCTAAAATTCAATTGATGAGAAAATTTAATTCAAATATTTTTAGAGCTTATGATATTCGCGGGAAATACCCCAAAGAAATCAATGAAAAAAATCTGGCCGAAATTATTCCGGCGATAATTCGCGTTCTTAAACCAAAAACTATTATCATCGGCCGCGACGCCCGTTTGAGTTCGCCGAGCCTTTATCGCGCGACGATAAATCAACTTAAGGTTCAGAAATTAAAAATTGTTCCTGCGGGAATTATAACCACGCCAATGCTGTCTTTTTTGGTAAATAAATTAAAAGCCGACGGCGGCATAATGATTACCGCTTCGCACAATCCGAAAGGATATAATGGCTTAAAAATTGTCGGCAAAAACACGATACCGATTAGCGGAAAAGATATTTTAAAACTTATATGAATAATCTAAAAACTTACGCCGATTTTCTTAAAAAATTTCTTAATCCTCAAAAACCGCTTCGAGTGGTTTTTGATTGTTCAAACGGAACAACTGGACCGATTATAAAACAACTGATAACCAATTCACCCCGCCATGGCGGGGCAAGCCGGCAACTAACAACTTTTTTGATTAATGATAAACCTGACGGGAATTTCCCGGCGCATGGGCCGAATCCGTCAAAAGCCGGCGCAATGGACCAACTTAAAAAAGAAGTTTTAAGACAAAAAGCCGATTTGGGAGCAATTTTTGACGCTGACGGCGATAGAGTATTTTTTGTAAATAATAATGGTGAATTTATTAATCCGGACGCGATTGCTCGACTTTTAATCTGGCAATTAAAACCAAAAAAAGTGGTTATTGATGTTCGTACCGGTTGGCTCGTAAAAAATCTTAAATCTCAAATCTCAAATCTCAAAATTGTTGAATCAAAAGTGGGACATTATTTTATTAAAAAATTAATGAAAAAAATTAACGCGGATTTTGGGGCCGAACAATCCGGACATTGTTACTTTGCTTTCAAAAATATTGGCGGAGAAAAGGCATATTTTGACTCGGGAATTATGGCAGCTATTGAAATCATCAACGCTGTTTCAAAATTGCCGTATAAATTATCAAATTATGTTGATTTATTGCCTCAATATTACCGTTCGCCGGAATTAAATTTCAAGATTAAAAATCCCAAGCAATTTATAAAAAAAATTGAGAGTTATTATAATTCAAATTTAAAAACCAAAAACCATTTGGACGGCCTAACAATGGAATTTGAAAATTGGTGGTTTAATTTAAGACCGTCAAACACGGAACCACTTGTTCGGTTAAACATTGAAACAATAGACAAAAATTATCTTAATAAAATGATTAAAAGCTTGTCTTCTTTAATTAAAAAATATAAGGAAGAAAAATCATTAGGCCGATAATGACGGCGCCAACACTGGCAATTAAAACTATAGCTGCTGATAAATCTTTAATTATTTTTACCCGCTCGTCATATTGAGGCTGGATAAAATCCATAATTTTTTCAATAACTACATTCATTAATTCCAAAATCAAAACGGAGAATATCATTACTAAAAGAACTGCTTTTTCCAATCTAATCAAGGGAAAATAAAACATCGCCCCAATTACAATTAAGGCGACTAAAATCATTATTCTAAAATTTTTTTGATAAACTAAAGTTTCTTTTAAGCCGTTTATTGCGTATTTAAAACTATTCATTAAGTTTTTCATCTTTATTTAAATTATAAAAATTTTCAAATAATTTCGCAACCAATATCGGGCCAGTGCCGCCGGGGGTGGGAGTATAAAATGACAACTGATCTTTGACATCTGACACTTGACTGGCATCAAAATCGCCGCTTAGTTTACCGATTTCATCAATCGAATAACCAAAGTCAATAATCCCGGCTCCTTGCTTTAACATCCCAGGTTTTATCAAGCTAGCCTGTCCGACTCCGGGAATAACCAAATCATATTCTTTCAATTCCAATAAGTCGCTCCCTTTTTCAAAAATAGCCAGTTTTTTTACTTTATTATTCATCAGCCAAACCGCGATTGGTTTTCCGATTAAAAACCCCGAACCCACCACGGCAACTTTTTTAGTTTGTAAATCATAATTTGTAGTTTTCAATATTTCATTAAGTGTTGCTACCGCTGGCGGTAGCGCGAGATTTCGATCGCAATAAAACGCGCCAAGAGTCCGTTCACCCAAAACATCAATATCTTTTTCACGGGGAATAACATTCAAAACATAGTGATGATTCAAATGTTCCGGCAAGGGCAACTGAACGATTACGCCGCCGACTCTTTTTAATAAAGCAATTTTCAAAACTTCTTTTCTTAAATCGTCGTTTTTTATCTCTTGCGGGAATTTATAAATTCGAAAATCAATACCTAATTCTT
>CAZLYJ010000010.1:0-17493 GCA_964563845.1 uncultured Candidatus Saccharibacteria bacterium
GCAGGCGGTCGAAAAAAATTGGGGCTATCCACAACACACCGTGGATAGCCCCTTTTCTTTTATTTTTGGCGTTTTTTGTTAGAATTTAAAATATGCTCTACACCCGCAAAGGCGACAAAGGAGATACTTCGGCGTTTGGTTCTTGCCAGCGGTTTTCTAAAAATTCGGCTTTAGCCGAAGCTTTGGGCAGTATTGACGAAATAAATTCCTTGCTCGGCGTCTGTAAATCAAAAACAAAGAAAATAAAAATCAAAATCAATAAAAAACTTATTTCATTGGCCGATATTATTGAAGAAATCCAGCAGCATCTTTTTATTATTCAGGCGGCTTTGGCCGGCGCGGACAAAAAAATCACCCGAGAAAAAATAAAATTTTTGGAAAATATCACGGATGAAATTGAAAAACAATTGCCCTTGATTAAATCATTTTTTATTTCCGGCGGCGTTGAACCGGCGTCGTTTCTCGATTACGCCCGCGCCGTTTCAAGGAGGGCCGAAAGGCGAGTAGTGGCGTATTCGGAATCGAAAAATAACAAGGTGGCGCCGGAAATTTTGGCTTATTTGAATCGGCTTTCGTCTGTTCTTTACGCTTTGGCGAGAATTTCAAACATAAAATCAGGATTAAAAGAAAAAAAACCGTCTTATAAATAGATGCCGGTTTATAACATTGCTTTTTATTCAATTTTATTTTTTCTTATCGGTGTTTTTCTTGCCAGTTTAAACTTAAACTTTTTTATTATTATCGGAGTCGCCGTCTTTTTCTCAATCTTATTTTTATTTCTTTATTTTTTAAACAATAAAGCCAAATTTTCTTTTCTATGGCTTGCCGGTTTATCAATAATAATTATTTTGGGAGGTTTTTATTATTTTGCCCAAAATAGTTATCAAATTAAAAATACCGATATTATTTTCAACCAAAAAATTGAATTTAAGGGAATTGTTATTGATTATCCCCAAAGAGGAGATTTTCAAAAGTTTACAATTCAGCTCCAATATCCTTATTCCGGCAAAATTTTGGTCAAATTAAAATCTTATCCGAGCTTTAATTACGGCGATTTAATAGCTTTTCAAGGAATAATCGAAAAACCATTTTCCGATGATTATGCTTCTTATTTGGCAAAAGACGGCATTTTCGGAATAAACGATTTTCCCAAAACGAAATTTTTAGCGGAAAATCAGGCATCTAAAATAAAATTCTCCCTTTTAAAATTAAAAGAAAGTGTTGTGGCGAATTTTCAAAAAGTTTTAGAGCCTCAAAAAGCCGCTTTCTTAGGAGGGATTGTTTTAGGTGAAAGAGGAGAATTTTCAAAAGAATTCAAGGAAAAAATGAATAAAAGCGGCACCTCACATTTAGTGGCGCTTTCTGGATATAATATCACCATTGTCGCTTATGGTATCGGCATTTTTTTTGGATGGTTTTTCCGCAAAAAAACAGCTTTTTGGTTTAGTGTTATAGGTATTGTGGCTTTTGTTTTGATGACCGGCGCTGAAGCATCATCGGTAAGGGCGGCAATAATGGGTATTATCATCCTGTTCGCTCAAAAAATCGGCAAAGTGCATTCAATAAGAAATACGGTTGCGATTGCCGGCTTGATTATGGTTTTAATAAATCCGAAAGTTTTACGCTTTGATTTTGGTTTTCAACTTTCTTTCGCCGCTCTGCTGGGTATTGTTTATCTGGCGCCGGCAATCCAAAAATTTTTCAAAATGAAAGAAGAAAATGGATTTTTAAATTGGCGAGAAAATATTTTAATCACCGCTTCGGCGCAAATAGCGGTTATGCCCCTACTCTTGATTAATTCCGGCGGTTTTTCGCCTATTTCAATTGTGGCGAATATCCTGATTTTAGAAACGATTCCCTTAATAATGTTTTTAGGATTTTTGCTTGGCGCGGCGGGATTTTTATTTTTGCCTTTAGCGATAATTTTGGGCTGGTTTATTAATTTATTTTTATCGTACGATCTTAAAATTATAGATGTTTTTGCCGGTTTCCCTTGGCTGACGATTGAAATGGGAATTTTCAGCGCCTTAACATATTATTCGGCGATTGCCGCATTTATATTTTATAATAATAGAAAAACGCTCATTAAAAATAAAATTTGACAATTTTTAACAAGCAATGTTATTTTAACAATAGAATTCAAATTGTTTTTGAAAAATTAATAAGTAAGAAAATAGGAGGGCTTATGAAAGTAAAAGAAATACTAAGGATGTTAAAGAAAACCGGCGCGATTATCATCAACAGTCATGTCGTCTATACTTCCGGCAAACACGGCGAGAATTATATTAATAAAGACGCGATTTTTCCGCATACCAAGGAGACGTCCGATTTATGCCGAGCAATTGCCGAGCTGTTTATAGATGACGGGATAGATGTGGTTATCGCTCCGGCGACAAGCGGATGTATTCTTTCAAACCGCGTGGCAGAGCACTTAACTAATCTTACTGGTCATGAAATACTTAGTGTTTACGCGGAGAAACAGAAAATGGAGGTTGGTTTTTCACCGATGATAGGAAGATTTATAATCAACCGCGGTTACGATAAACTTGTCGCAGACAAGCGGGTTCTTGTAGTGGAAGATGTGCTTACCACGGGAAGTTCTGTTAAAGAGGTAATAGAGGCCGTACGAGCTGTTTATGGTAATGTAATTGGCCTCGGCGCTCTTGTAAATCGTGGTGGCGTTACTTCAAAGGACGTGGATGTCCCAAAACTCATCTCCCTCGTTAATCTTGAGATGAATACTTATAACGAGGCAGATTGTCCACTTTGCGCGCAAAGTGTCCCAATTAATATCGAGGTAGGACACGGCAAAGAGTATCTTGATAAGAAAAATGCCATCAAAAGAAAATTCTTTTCCGGTTAAATTTAATTTGAAGGCGTCAACCAATACGGTGGCGCCTTTTTTCATTTGATTTTTTATCGCAGATAAAATATAATTATTTTTATGTTTGGGAAAATACTTAAACTTGGACTGGGACAAATTTTTTCTTCGCGAATTACAAAAACCGGAGTTTTTGTTGTTTTGGCAATCGCCGTTTTAAGCGGCGCTTTTTATTATGGTTACCAATCAGGTTATCAAAAAGGAGTCGAAAATCCAAAAACCGTTATTGTCCGCGGAGTAACGGATTTGGAAAAAGGAAAAGAAGAGGGGATTGATTTCAGTGTTTTTTGGGAGACCTGGCAAATGATAAAAGACAAATATGTCAAAGCTGATGAATTGGACAGCCAGGATTTGGTTTACGGCGCGGTGAGAGGATTGGTGGGGTCATTAGAAGATCAGAATTCCGTATTTATGGCGCCTTCCGACGCCAAAAAATTTAATGAGGATATTGCCGGTGAATTTTCCGGTATTGGCGCGGAAATAGGTATTCGTAACGACCAATTAGTAATAATCGCGCCGCTTAAAGGAACGCCGGCGGAAAAAGCCGGGTTAAAACCTATGGATAAAATTCTGAAAATCGGCGATAAATCAACGGATGGTTTAATAGTGGATGAAGCGGTAAAATTGATTAGGGGATTAAAAGGAACAACCGTGATTTTAACCGTTCTTCGGCAAAACTGGGACAAACCCAAAGAAATACCGATTATTCGCGATACTATTCAAATTCCCACTCTTGATTGGGAAATAAAAGACGGCAATATCGCTTATTTCCATCTTTATAATTTTTACGAACAAGCTCCTTTGCTTTTTTATCAAGCCGTTGTTAAAACTTCGCTTTCCGCTCCAAGGGGAATAATTTTGGATTTAAGAAATAATCCCGGCGGATATTTAGAGGCTTCGGTTAATTTAGCCGGTTGGTTTTTGGAGAAGGGGAAAATCGTGGTATCTGAAAAATTCCGTTCCGGCGAAAAGGAGGAATTTAAATCTTATGGCAGTGGATTTCTTAAAAATCTCCCCATTGTGGTTTTGGTAAATGAAGGTTCGGCCTCGGCTTCGGAAATTTTAGCCGGCGCGTTAAGAGACAATAGGGGGGTTAAATTAATCGGCAAAAAAAGTTTCGGCAAAGGAACCGTTCAGGAACTTCAAACGCTTAAAGACGGCTCAATGGTTAAAATTACCGTTGCGTATTGGCTCTTGCCTAAAGGCCATCAGATTGAAAAAAATGGGCTGATTCCTGATTATGAAGTTGATTTGACTGAAGAAGATATTAAAGCCAATAAAGACCCGCAACTTGAAAAAGCAATGGAGATTTTAAAAAATGAAATTAAATAATTTATGAAAATTATTCTCTCCCAAGATGTTAAGAATTTGGGGAAAAAATATGACATTAAAGAAGTAAAAAGCGGCTATGCCCGTAATTTTTTGATTGCCAAAGGGTTGGCAAAATCCGTCACCAAACAAGCTCTTGATGAAATTAAAACAAAAAAAGAAATTTTAAAAAAGAGAGGAGACAAATTGGGAATGATTTTTGAAAAATTAGCAAAAGAATTACAGGATAAAGAATTTCATTTTTACGTTGAAACGGGAGACAAACAAGAAGTGTTCGGATCCATAAAAAAAGAAGATATTAAAAAAGAATTCGAAAAATATCTTAATGGGGATTCTTTGCCAGAAGAATTAAAACTCCAAGCCGTTAAAAAAATCAAAATTAATTTGAATAAATCCCTTAAAGAGCTTGGAATTCATCCCGTGGAGATAGAGCTACCGGAGAATAAAAAAGTTAATATTAATATCGTGTTAAATCGAATGATTACTCAACGTTAATCATCGTCGCGTAACGAACATTGCCGTCAAATCGAATTTTCTTTTTCTGAATAAATTTGATTACGCCGTTCTTTGAAGCATAGAGGGTGTCATCTTTTGCTCTTTTAACGTTTTTACCGGCCAAATATTTCGTGCCGCGCTGGCGAATTAAAATTTCACCGCTTTTAACGGCTTGATTCTGCTGACGTTTGATTCCTAGGCGTTTGGAAGCGGAATCTCTTCCTAATTTAGTTGAACCACCGGCTTTTGTATGTGCCATTTTTAATTTCAATAATTTTATTCTATAATTAAAACTATGTCAACCAAAAAACTCATTTTTGACATCGAAACCATTGGTGATGATTTCGATTCGCTTGATGAAACAACTAAAGAATCATTAACTCGCTGGATAGAAAAAGAATCGTCATCTGAAGCCGAATATGAAGAAGCGCTTCAGGAATTGAAAAGTGGGCTCGGCTTTTCTCCTTTAACGGGCAAAATAGTTGTTATCGGCGTTTTGGATTGCGAGAAAAATCAAGGGGTGATTTATTTTCAAGCGCCCGATGAAACTATTGACGAATTCAGCGAAGGCGGAATTATGTTTAAACAAATGGATGAAAAAGAAATGTTAGAAAAATTTTGGCAAGGAGCGAAAGAATACGATGAATTTATCGGATTTAACAGCAGGGGATTTGATGTGCCGTTTATGATGGTTAGGTCCGCTATCCACGGCGTAAAACCGACAAAAAATTTGATGGAAGGGAGATATTTGTATCAGCAACGAGATGCGAGACATATAGATCTTCAGGATCAATTAACATTTTACGGAGCAGTGCGGAAAAAAGGGAATTTACATCTTTGGAGCCGGGCTTTTGGCATTAAAAGCCCTAAGGAAGAGGGGATTACCGGCGATGACGTGGGAAAATTATTTAAAGAGAAAAAATTTTTAGAGATCGCTAAATACAATGCCGGCGACTTGAAAGCCACTAAGGAACTTTACGAAAAATGGGAAAAGTACATTAATTTATGACAGATTGGTTTAAGGAAAATCAGCAAAATATTATTTTAGGCATTCTTTTATTATTAGCCGTTTCTTTAAGTTTTGGATTGGGTTATTTAACAAACCGCGAATTTAATTTCAACCGCGCGCCGATTATTATTGAAAAATGCTCAGAATAATTTTGTTGACAGTTATCTTTAAATATCGTATACTTTTGAAAGTTTTAACATCATAAAAAATTGGTTTATTAACAATAAAATAAGAAGGAGAGTGGGAAATGGATCGGTCAATGGCGATATTTGGAATAATTTTAGGCATACCGGAATTTGAAAATCATATTCTTATGGTTCAAGACAAAAACAAACCAGAACCAAGAAAGTGGAAGTTGCCAGGTGGAAAAAACAAATCTAATGAATGGCCGGCTTTAGTAGTTGTCCGGGAAATAAGCGAAGAAGTCGGTATTGTTGTGTGTCAGCCGCTTGATACAAGTGTTGTTTTCAAAAAATATGTAGATAACCATTTTTTTGCTGTTTACGCTGTTCAGCACTATCAGGGTAGTATCGTAATCGGAGCGGAAATTGAAAAAGCGGAATTTTTCACGGCAAACCAGATTAAGCCAATGATCCGCAATAATGAAATTTTGCCGCGGCACGCCATGGCGTTGACAAAATATCTTGGTATTATTTAAATATAATCCCGAGCACGACTCAAAATCGTGCTCTTTTTTTATAAATATCCTTCTTGTTTCAACCAATAATCATTTTCCCATTCCCAAAGTTTTTTAGCGCCTAAAAAGGCCTGATAATCTTCCTGCCAGTAGGGGAATTCCTTGAGTTCAATATCTCCTTTGAGTTCCGACCATTCGTGTTCGCAATTTTTAGCTTTAAAATCATAAGCTTTGTCGTTCCAAGGCAATTTTATTTTTTGGCGACCGCCCTTAACTCTTAAAGTCGCTTTACACCTTAAACAAGTTTTTATTTGGTCAATCCTCAAAATCCAGCGGGTTTGGAGATTTTTAAGATTTTTTTCCAAAGCCGCGATGTAAGCGCTGGTTTGCAAATTATAATCGCGATAAATCGCTTGAGAAGTTTTAATGTCTAAAACGCCGAATTTGCCGTCAATTAAAGCTACCGCGTCAATCGTGCCGGCATATCGATCGGCGTAATTAACTACTTGTTTTTCCACAAATTCGGGGTCAACTTGAATATTTTTTTCCTCGCGAAATTTCAAGAAAGCGTTGATGGCCGGAGAAATTAAGGAGTCAATACTCTGTAATTTACCATGAAAAATTTTTTCAATTGTTTCATGAATAAGAGTGCCTTCACTAGCTGATTGTTTTTTGACCGCTTCGCCTTCGGCAAAATTATTCATTTCCGCGTAAAAACGATAAAGCGCCGGTTTGGACTTAATGTCAATAATTTTTGTCACTCGAGGATACCAAACACCGTCTATTTCATAGCCCGATAAGCCCTTAAAATGTTTAAGATCAGTATAATACATAATAATAGAGGAGAGAATGAGAAATTTTCGCGTACTGTCGCAAAATGGAGGTTTTACGACATTTATTACAAATAATTCAAAATCAACCTAACTAAATCAATCGTAAACCGCAAAATCGTATCAAACAACCAACTAAAAATTCCCCAGAATATAATTGCAAATCTTTCAAATAAAATTTGAAGCTTTGTCGTTAAAATAATCAGCAAATCAAATAATTCTTTTAATTTGCTTATTAAATTCCCAATATCCATAAATTTATGACAATTTTTTAATCGCTGTTTCTAAGCGGTTTAATGTTTCTCTTTTGCCTAAAACTTCCATAATTTCAAACGGTCCGGGCGAAAATTGTTTGCCTGAAAGTGCTGCTCGCAAAGGCCAAAACAGTTCGCCTCTTCCCCAAATATCGGCAAATGGCATAAGAACCGTTTCAATCTTTTCTTCATTAAAATCCTTTTCGGGAATTTTGTCAATTTCATCCGCCAAAAGTTTTAAATTATTTAAGACTTGATCATTAGACATTTCTTGCCATTTTAAAAGATTTAAATCGTATTCGGGCAATTTAAAAAAGAAACCGGCTAATTCATTAAAATCAGAAAGTTTTTTTATTCTTTCTTTTTCTATTTTAACTGTTTTAATAATCAGGTCTGGGTTATTAAACCAATCGGGCGGAACAAACTTTTCCATTTTTTTAATCAATTCTTTTATGGGCAAGATTTTAATGTATTGAGCGTTAAGCCACTCTAATTTTTCCAAATTGAAAATCGCGCCGGCTTTTTGAATTTTTTTAATATCAAATTCTTCTATCAATTCTTTAATGGAAAAAATTTCTTTATTGGGATTATTCTCTGAGCGCCAGCCAAGCAGAGCTAAAAAATTAACGATTGTTTCAGATAAATATCCTTGTTGACGATAATCGCTTATGGAAGTTTCAAGGCTTCTTTTAGATATTTTGCTCCGGTCAGGAGCCAAAATTAAAGGCAAATGGGCGTATTTTGGCGTTTTAAAACCGAGCGCTTGTTGAATTAAAATTTGTTTTGGCGTGTTTGACAAATGGTCTTCACCTCTGATTATATGAGTAATTTTCATTTCCCAGTCATCAATCGCGCCGGCAAAATTAAAAAGAGGAGATTTTAGATCTTTGGCAATCGCGATATCGCCAAAAAGTTCCGCGTCAAATTTTATTTTTCCCCGAATTAAATCGTGAAATTCCAATTTAACGGCTGGCATTTTAAAACGGATTACCGCTTTATCCCCTTTTTTAACCTTTGAAAGGGCTTCTTTTGGCGATAAATGTCGGCATTTTCCGCTATATTTAGGGGCCAGTCCTTGAGAAAACATTGCTTTTCTATCCTCTTCCAGCTCTTCCAAAGAACAAAAACAATAATACGCTTTATCTTCGTTAAGCAGTTTTTCAAGATATTTTTCATAAATTTCTCTTCTTTCCGATTGACGATAAGGCCCGTAATCGCCACCAATATCTGGTCCTTCATCCCAATTAAAACCCAGCCATTTCAATCCTTCTATTATGTCTTTTTCATATTCCGGCCTTGAACGTTCAATATCCGTATCATCAACGCGTAGAATAAATTTGCCGTTATTCTGTCTAGCAAGTAGCCAATTAAATAAAACCGTTCTGGCGCTTCCAATATGAAGCGGTCCGGTTGGAGAAGGCGCGAACCTCACCCTCATTTCTTTTTCTTTTTTGAGGCTTTTAACCATAATATTTTATTTATTCCCCAATTTTATTAATTCTTCCGCAATAATTTTGGCCGCTTCCGGTTTGGCGAATTTTTTTGCCGCTAAAGACATTTGAGTTAATTTATTTTCGCTAAAAAGTTTTTCAAGTTGAGTTAAAAAAACATTAAGCCCAAGATTGGCCTGTTCAATAACTATAGCCGCGCCTCCTTTAGCGTATTCATAGGCGTTTGCGGTTTGATGGTCGGCAGCGGCTTCAGGTAAAGGAATTAAAATCGCCGGTTTATTAAAAGCCGCGATCTCAAAAATTGATCCGCTACCGGCCCTGGAAACAACGACGTCAGCCGCGGTGTAAGCGTCTTTCAAATCTTTTTCCAGATAAGGAACTATTTTATAGTGATTTTTCTTTTCCTCCGACCAATTTTTGGAAATAACGCTTAATTCATTTTTAACATCGTTAAAATTATTCGCGCCGGTTTGATGTAAAATTTGCCAATTTTCAACAAGCCCGGAAGAGGCATTTAATACAAAATCGTTGATTCTAATTGCTCCTTGAGAACCGCCGATGGCAAAAATTAAAGGCTTTTGTTCATCAAAACCGAAAATGCGTTTGGCAGTCCCCTGCTCCAATAAATTTTCTATCAATGATCGCCTGACGGGATTGCCGATTAAAGCGATTTTATTCCCAAAAGATAATTCAGTAGTCGGAGTAAAAGAAATGCCGATTCTATAAGCAAAACGAGCCGCTAATTTATTGGCAAGTCCTAATACGGAATCCGATTCGTGAATAATAACGGGAACATGGTAAAACCAACAAGCGAAAACAATTGGTAAAGAACCGGGACCGCCTTTAGAAAATAAAGCATCGGGCATCAGAAAAAAAACTTTCCATAACGCTTGAAAAACGCTTAAAAAGAAAAATGGAATGTCTAAAAAATTGCGAAAGTCAAAATAACGCCGCAGCTTGGCGGAAAAAATTTTTGAAATAAAAATGCCGTTTTGAGCCAAAAGCGGTCGATAATTTTGCGGCGCACCGAAATAATAAAGCTCAATTCCAATTTTTCTTTCTATTGATATTTTTTGAAGTTCTTCAGCGACCGCTAAAATCGGATAAATATGGCCTCCTGTGCCGCCGCCGGCGAATAGAATTTTCATCATTGTTCAAGTATTTTTTGATATATTACCAATAATTCCCGCCATCGTCAAAAAAACCGCCAAAGAAGTGCCTCCATAACTGATAAACGGCAATGGCACGCCGGTTAAAGGAATTAAACCAGAAACAGCCGCGATATGGATAAAAACTTGAATGCCGATAACGGAAATCAACCCCATTGCCATTAATTTAGCAAATTGATCATCAGCCCTTATTGCTATTAAAAATCCTCTAATAAGCAAATTGACGAATATTAAAATAAGAAAAAATGAACCGACAAAGCCTAATTCTTCGGCAATTACCGCGAAAATTGAATCCCCAATCGGTTCGGGCAAATATTTATATTTTGTGGTTGACTTGCCAAATCCAATTCCAAAAAGACCGCCGGAACCAATGGCAACAAGAGACTTATCCAGTTGATAACCGCTAGTTTGTTGAATTTCCCCACTTCCTCCCTTAAATTTTAAAAAACTCACAATTCGCTCATAACGATATGGAGTAAAATAAATTATTAAAGATAAAATCATTAAACTGCCCAAAATAATTCCGAAAATATAACGCATTTTCGCTCCGCTAAAAAAATAAATAATCAGAGCCGCGGTCATAATAATTATCAAAGTCGTTGTTGCCGGCTGTTTAAGAATCAAAAAAGCTATCGCGCCGGCAATTATTGAAAACGGCAAAAAGCCACGATAAAAACTTGATTGGCGATTAATTTTACGATTACTAAGCCAAGCCGCCAGATAAACAATAAAAGAAATCTTTAAAAGTTCCGCCGGTTGAAACGAAAAAAATCCCAGATTTAACCAGCGGGTGGCTCCCTTATTGGAAAAACCAAGCGGGGTGAAAACTAAAATTAGAAAAATAACACTGATAATTAAAAAGGGAACCGCCAACTTTTTAAATTTTTTATAATTGAAATAGCTTGTCAATAAATAACCGATTATTCCAAAACTCAAACCGTAAAAAATTTGATGTTTAAGATAATAATAAGAATCATTGAATTTTATTTTTCCCAAATCGGAAGAAGCCGAGGACAACATAATCAGACCGAAAACGGTTAAAATAATCACGCAAAGCGTAAAAATATAATCGGGGCGATGGTCTGTTTTAAAGAATTTAAACATATTTCAATATCTTTCCGGCTGAAACATTCAGAAATTCTCCATCTTTGACAACTCTTTGGCCGTTTAATATCACTTCCAAAATTTGATCTCCCTTAAAAATAACTAAATCGGCAAAATAATTATTTTTAATCTCTCCCCTATTTTCCAATCCTAGCAATTTTGCCGGAAAAAAAGTAATTTTTTGAATAGCCGTTTCAATCGGCAGGATTTTTTCTTTTTGAACTATTTCTAAAAATTTTCTGAAAACGAATTGGTTTTGGAGAACATTCCCATTAGAGGCTATTAAAGCGTATTTTTCCGTCAAAACTTCCGTTAATTTCTGAAAATCGATATCTTGATTGGCAATTTCTCCTCTGAATTCAGTAATTTCCATTAATTTTAACAGCCCCTCTCCAACGTTTAAATTTCTATTTTGAGAAAATTCCGCCAATGTTTTGCCTTCTAAATAGTTATGGCTCGGCGTGTTAATAATAACCATTTTTGTTCCGTCAAACCGCGGCGAATCCTTTAAAATTTTTTTCTTTATCTCGGGATTTCTAATATTTTCAAGCATTGTTTCCCATTTATCTGTTTTAGCAAATTCCGGCAAAAAATCTCTGAGTGAAGAAAAACTTTCATTTGATGGATAAATATCGAAATAAACGCAAGCATGAGCAAAATTTTTCTTAATTAATTCAACCGCATGAACATAGTTGTCTTCAAAACCGACAAACGGCAGAAATTCATTAATAATAATTTTAACGCCGGTTTCTTTGGCGAGAAAAATGATTTTTTTAACAGATTCAATCAATCCCTCTTTTCTGTCTTTGAGATTAACGCTTAAAATTTTCCCTTTCTTAGCCGCCGTTTGCGCCAGTTTTTTTATCTCAAAATATGAAGCTTGAAAAGTTTGCGGATTGTTGAAATCGAAAGAAATTCCCAAAGCGCCCGATTCCAGATTTTTTTTAAAAATAAGGTTTAATAAACGCAATTCGTTTTGGGTCAAATTTCTGGAAATCGGTTCACCAATAACGGCTCGGCGAACCGTAGTGTGCCCAATTAAAGTCCCAAAATTTATTCCCAATCGCTGTTTTTTAAGCGTTTCAAAAAATTCTGAAACACTGTGCCAATTAACATTAATTTTATTAACGTCAGCGTAAGCTCTTAGGGTTTGTAAAGACCCGTAGATCAATGGCGCCAAAGAAATCCCTCCTTGACCGCCGATAACGGAAGTTACGCCATCTAAAAGAAAATGTTTTTGGGATGGGTCTTTAAATAGCGATAAATAGCGGTCCGCGCGATTATTAACATCTATAAATCCCGGCGCCAGGTAATTTCCTTTACCGTCAATGATATCATCGGCTTTAAAATTAATTATTTCTTCAACCGCGGAAATTCTGTCATTTTTTATTAAAACATCAGCCTTTACAGGCGATGAACCGCTACCATTAAGAAGTTGGATATTTTTGATTAAAATCGTACTCATAATAGTTCATAACATGAACCGGCTTAAGAAAAAAAGTACCACTCCTAATCCGGCGAAAACCGCGGAAATTATCCAAAAGCGCATCGTAATCGTCGTTTCGTGCCAACCGAGTTTTTCGAAATGATGATGAATCGGAGTGAAAAGAAAAACTTTTCGACCGAATAATTTCCAACTCGTTACCTGAATAATCACCGATAGCGATTCAATAATTAAAATTACGGCAAAAAACGGCAAAAACAAAGCCGTATTGGTCAACATGGCAATCGTTCCAATAGTAATTCCAAGAGCCATCGAACCCGTGTCTCCCATAAAAAATTTTGCCGGATAAATATTGTGCCAAAGAAAAGCCAATAATGAACCGATAATCACTCCGCTGAAAGCCGCTAAATCATAACGACCGAGCATAAATGAGACAGCCGCCAAGCCTCCGAAAGAGAATAAAGAAACTCCGCCCAAAAGTCCGTCTAAGCCGTCCGTTTCATTGGCCGAAAAAGCGGTGGCTATAATCACAAACATAAAAAACGGAATGTATCGCCAGCCAATTTCAATATAGCCCCAAAAAGGAACGTATAGTGTTGTCCAATCAAGTTTAAAATAAAACCACCAGGCGCCTAAAGCGGCCAAAAAAGCGTAAATAATTAACTTATGACGCACTTTCAAACCGCCCCCGTTGGAACCGATTTTTAAAACGCCGAAGATGTCGTCAGTTAAACCTATTAAAGCCGCAAGACCCATTGCCGCTATCGGCAGATAAGTCTCTTTCCTATCTACAAAATCCAAATAATTCCAAAAGCCGTCGAATAAAACATTAAAAATAAAAAATGTCGCCGCTAAACCAAGCACCGTCAGCCAAATGACTATTCCGCCCATGGTCAGCGTGCCGGCTTTCCCACTATGAAAAGAAAGATAATTTCTAATTTGTTTTCCGCATTGATAGCGAATAAGAATTTTTATTATGAAAGGAGTTAAAATCAGGGCAACGAAAAAAGCGACACCTGTCAGTATTAAAATGCGAATTATTTGGAATGTTTCTACTGTAAGCATTTCAGCAAATTTTCCGTTTCCTTGTAAGCGTCTTCCGCCCCCAAAATAATCATTGATATTATTTTACCATTTCTCCCAAAAAGAGAAACTAAATTTCTGCCACTACTTTCAAGATATCCGCTTTTACCCCCTAAAAAATTCTCTTGCCCGGCGAATTGATTGATATTCGTTAATTTTCTTGTTTTGCCGGAATTCAAATCAAGAATTTCTGTTTCTTTTTGTTGGCTAATTGTTAAAATCCATTGATTTTCATTATAGATGCGATTGATTAAAATATTTAAATCTTTGGCGGTTGACTGATTAAGTAAGGAAAATCCCGAAGGACTGACAAATGAAGTTCCCTCCATAATCAATTGAGCGGCTTTCTGGTTCATTAAATCCACGAATTTATTCTCTCCAAACGCTTCAGCTAACGCTGAAGCGGCGTCATTAGATGAAACAACAATCATTGCTTTGATTAAATCCCTGACCGTAAAAATTTCTCCCTGTTTAAAATTAGCGGCCTGTCCTTCCGCGGAAACCGCCTTTTCCGTTATTTGAATTTCTTTATTAAGCGGAAAATTTTCCAACGCAATCAAAGATGCCATTAGTTTCGTTAATGAAGCGATTGGCCAATGATTATAGGAATTAAATTCAAAAAGAGCCGGCTTATCTAATTCTCCGGTTAAAACCGCTTTCGCGCCGTAAGAAATAGAACAATCATAGACAGCTAATTTGCCGCTTATATTGGCGTTTAAATTAGCGGAATTCAAAACAGATCCCACTGATTCTGTGGGAGCTTCTGCGGTAGATGCCAATCTAATGACACTATCGGAAACCAACGAATCAACGCCGTCGACTTTCACAATTAGAGAAACCGCCGCCAAAATCAAAATAATAAATATTAATAAAAAACGTTGCATTATTCAGTTAAAATTTGAAATTTTGGGTCGTTTTTATATTTTTCATAATCAGGTAATTCTTCGGATTTTGACAGCCCTAAATGTTTTAATAAATCAAAACTTGATTGATAAAGATAACCGCGACCCTTTGAATCAACCCTTTCAATTAAGCCCCTCATTAGCAAACTCCGTAGAATAAAGCTGGAATTAACGCCGCGAAAATAATCTATTTTTGCCCTAGAAATCGGTCCCAAATAAGCCGTCAAAGAAAGCGTTTCCAAGGCCGCTGGAGTCAGATTTTCTTTAAATTCTTCTTTTATAAAATCCTCAAGAAAACGGGAAAATTCCGGCTTAGTCACGAGCTGAATCGTTTCATTTTGAAAAATCAATCTCAATCCCCTATTTTCATCTTTAAGCTTTTCTTCAAAATCTTTAATTGCGTTTTTTATTTCTTCTCCGCCGGCGTTCAAAATTTTAGCGATTTTTTTTACGCTTAGCGGTTCACCGTAAGAAAAAAGAAGCGCCTCAATTGCGGCTATTAAATGGGTCATTTTGAAATAATTATATCACCAAATTTCTCTTTTTGCTCGACTTTTACAAGCTGATCTCTTAATAAATGAAGAATGGCTAAAAACAAAACAATAATCTCCGTCCTTGATTTTTCTTTTGACAATTGATTAAATCCCAAAATATTATTATTTTTCGAATCGTTTATTTTATGGATAATTTCATCTATTTTTTCTTCCAATTTAATAATAGAAGATTCAATTGTTTGAGATTCTAATTCGTCTGCCGTAAAAATCGAAAGAATTTTTTCCAATGTTTCTTTGAGCGCTTTAATGTCGAGATTTTTTGACGGATAAAAAATCGGAGGCAAACCGGCAAAAAGCGGCCGAGAAACGGAAAAATCTCCACGTTCCCATAATTTTTTAAAATCAGCGATTGACGGCTTAAATTCACGATATCGCTCCAATCGGCCCTTAAGATCGTTAATATCCGCTTCTTCTTCGCCGGTTAATTCCAATGTCGGCAAAAGAGCTTTTGATTTGATTAAAAGCAATCTCGCGGCGACAACCACAAAATCGGCTATCAATCGCGGATTTGACTGGTTTAAAGATTGAAGGTAACGTAAAAAATCAGCCGTTATTTCAGCTAAATTTAAATCGGTAATTTCCATCTTTTTTTCTTCAATCAACTCAAAAAGCTTTTCAATCGGCCCGGAAAATTGTTGGAGTTTTAATTCATACATATTATTTATTCGTTGTTTAGCGCTTCTCGCGTATAGTTGTTTGACGGATCCCAAAGCATCCAGCCATTTATCAATTCCGGCGTGGTTGAAGCCACGTCGTAAACCGCCTTCATCTGTTCCCTTACCATCTTAGCGTCATATTTCGCCCCTAAATCAAAATCCTGAAGCCAGGGCCGAAGTTTAGAATTCAATGGCTGAGTGGATGTCGCGTTAATTTGTATTATTAATTTATCAAGAGCATGTTCCATTGAATATTTTATCACTTCATACGGATGGTCGGCGGGATTTTTATAATTCAAAAATCCCTTAGCGTAATGAGACGGATAAACCATTGGAGAGACATAATCAAAATATTGATAAGCGCTTTCGATGATTTGGCCAATGCCCAAATCATCGGACTGAATGGTTGAAAGCCCGAATAAGTCGGCGGAGATTTTTATTCCCGCCAATTGTTCGCGTAAGTATTGGAAAAAGTTTTTGATAATTTCTTGTTTTTGTGTTTTTCTATCCCAAAAAGGAAACGCCATATCGCTTAAATTTCCGTCCGAAGCGAAACGAATATAATCAAAATTCAATTCGTCAAATCCCCTGTTGGCCGCGTCTTTAGCAATGGCGATGTTATAATCCCAAGCTTCTTTAGCAGCCGGGTCAATCCAGGCAAGTTTTTTGCGGTCAATCCAAATATCGTTGGTTTTTCTGCTTTTTATCGCCAAATCCGGCCGAGCTTTTGCTAAAATCGGGTCCTGAAAAATCGTGATTCTGGCAATAACATAAATATTTTCATCGTGAAGTTTTTTAATCAACGAATTGATTTTTGAAATCATTATTTTCCTGGCTTTATATTTCTTGATTTCCGGAACATCCATATCATAAGCGACATACCCGGAATAATCTTTAATGTCTATGACAACGGCGTTAAGCTCCGTGTCTTTGATCAATTTTATTATTTCATCAATTTTTTTTGAGTTGCCGGCTGACCAAGCGGTCAAATAAATCGCTTTTATTTCTTTTGGCGGATTGGCTAACGGCTTTTGTGGTTCAATATCGGCATTTTTATCAATCGGTTTTTCGTTATTCTGTTGAGGTTGAAAATCTTTGATTAAATTCTGATTTATTTCAATCATTTTTTCTTTTGTTAAAACAAAAAAAGCGCCTCCCCCAACAATTGTCAAAATTAAAAAACCGAAAAGATAACGCATAACGGTTTAATTTTAACAATTTTTAAGCTCTTGTCCAATTTGCGCAATATTAGTATTATTAATACGAAATGTTGGCCCTCTATCGCAAATACCGACCCAAAAAATTAGCGGATATTCTCGGGCAGGAAACCATTGTTGAGGTTTTAAATAATGCCGCCAAGTTAGATAAACTGGCTCACGCTTATCTTTTTTTCGGTCCCCGCGGCAGCGGCAAAACCACAATGGCGCGGCTTGTAGCCAAAATCGCCAATTGTCAAAAACGGCAAGAAGATAAAAAATTCAAAGAGCTCGGCGAACCCTGTAATCAATGTCTAAAATGTCAAGAAATAGACGAAGGCCGGGCGCTGGATGTTATTGAAATTGACGCCGCTTCCAATCGCGGAATCGATGAAATCAGAAATTTGAAAGAGGGCATCCGCGTCTCCCCTTCTTCTTCCGCTTATAAAATTTACATTATTGACGAAGTCCATCAGCTGACAAAAGACGCTTTTAACGC
>CAZLYJ010000011.1:0-14741 GCA_964563845.1 uncultured Candidatus Saccharibacteria bacterium
AAACCGCCACATAAATGAGAAGTTCCACGAGGGTGAATCCTTGTTTGATTTTCATGTCTAAATTATACAAAATTCCTAAAAGTAAATCAAACCTTATTCTTTTTTCGGCTTTAAAGTGGGGAAAATAATAATTTCTTTGATATTGCCGGCTTTAACGATATAAGCGGTCAAACGGTCAATGCCAATGCCAACCCCCGCTGATGGCGGCATACCGTGTTCTAAAGCCGTTAAAAAATCCTCGTCCAGCCGAGACTCTTCCAAATCTCCGGCGCGATACATTTTTTCCTGTCCTTCCATTCTTTCGCGCTGTTCAAGCGGATTATTAAGCTCGGAAAAACCATTAACAACTTCCATCCCATCAACAATGAACTGAAAACGCTCGGTAAATTCCGGATTTTCTTCAAGAGATTTTGCCAACGGCGAAATTGATTTTGGATAATGAGTGACAAAAGTCGGTTTAATTAATTTTGGCCGAACCTCACTTTTGAAAACTTCATCCAAATCGCCAATTGCTATATTTTTCAAATCTTTTTTGGCGTATTTTTTGATCGCTTCTTTAAAAGTCAATTTCTGCCATTTCCCGGGGATATATTTTTTAAGAATTTTTTCAATAAATTTCATTAGACCTTGCCAATCCTGATAGGCCCAATAAAGTTCAAGCATGGTAAATTCCGGATTATGGTCTCTATCAATGCCTTCATTGCGAAAATTTCTGCCAATTTCAAAAACTTTTTCAAAACCGGCGACTAACAATCTTTTTAAATAAAGTTCCGGCGCGATTCGCAAATAAAAATCCGCATCCAAAGCGTTGTGATGAGTGACAAACGGCCGAGCTTTAGCTCCTCCGGGAACCGCTTGGAGTATCGGCGTTTCCACTTCCAAAAAACCTTCTTGTAATAATTTGTCCCTTAAATATTGAATAACCTGAAAACGCTTGACGATTTTTTCTTTTACTTCGGGATTCAAAATAATATCCAGATAGCGCTTTCGATATCGTTCTTCAATATCGGCCAATCCATACCATTGGCTCGGCAATGGTTTTAAACTTTTAACGATAATTCGCGAATTTTTTATTTCTACGCTTTTCTCTCCCTTTTTTGTGATAAATGCCAAACCGCCAATCTCCACAAAATCGCCGATATCCAGATTTTCCTTAAATAAACTGAATATTTTAGGATTGTTTTCGCGCTTTAATACCGCCTGAATTTTACCACTTTCATCGATAAGGTCGTAAAAAATAATTTTGCCCTGATCTCTTAATCCCCTAACCCGACCGCAAATAAAAAATTTTTTTCTGTTTTTTGAAAAAGATCGAAAATCCGTTAAAATATCGCCGATTAAATGAGTCCGTTTAACTTTTGCCGGATAAGGATTTAAGCCCGCTTCGATCAATTTGTCTAATTTTTTTTTACGTTCTTTAATAATATCTTCAAGCATTTTTATTCTATTTTTATTATTTCGTAAGTAACTAAACCGCCGGGAGTTTTGATTTTTACCATATCCCCTGTTTTCTTTTCTAAAAAAGCTCTGCCAATCGGCGATTCATTGGAAATTAAATTAATTTCCGGCTGGGCCTCACTGGAACCGACAATCGTATATCTAAAAATTTTCCCCCTTTTTTTAATCTCAATGGTTGAGCCGATATTCACAATATCTTTTTCATTGGCTTTTTTAATGATAACGGCATTTCTTATAGTTTCTTCCAGTTTCAAAATTTGATTTTCCAAACGGGCTTGAGCTTCCTTGGCTTCAGAGTATTCGGCATTTTCCGAAAGATCGCCATATTCTTTGGCGCGCTTAAGCCGCTCGGCAATTTCAGTTCGAGCTTCAGTTTTAAGCGAATGAAGATCTGTTTTCAATTTTTCAAAATGTTCTTCAGTTAAATAGTGTTTCATAATTTGTATTTACCCGCTATTATCCACCACTTGATTTTTACCACTTCCCATAAAACTTGAAAATAATCAGTGGCTTTGACTTTGGAACCGGCCTTATCAACCCAAATCGCCGGTACTTCTTTAATCTTATAACCCATTTTTTTTGCTAAAGCCAAAATTTCAACGTCAAATCCAAATTGATTGATTTTAATTAAGGAGAAAATTCTTTCGGCCGCTTCTTTCGTAAATGCCTTAAATCCGCATTGAGTGTCCCAGATGCCGGGTAAAAGAAGCGCTTGAATAAATAAATTTCCAAGATTCCCCATTAATCTTTTATACCACGGCTGAGGCGGGATAAGCTGGGATCCTTCAATATCCCGCGAAGCGATTACCGCGCTATAACCTTCATTAAAATACGGAATCATTTTACTAAATTGATCTATTGAGGTGGAATTATCCGCGTCGGTAAACAATCTGATATCCCCTTTTGACTCAAACATGCCGCGCTTAACGGCTCCTCCCTTGCCCGTGTTTTTCTGATTAATCAACTTCAAATTATCTATTAAATGAGAAAGCCTTTCAACAACTTCGGGCGTGGCATCATGCGAACCGTCATTAACCACAATAATTTCATAAGAAAAATCCGCCGATTTAAGATGCTTGTCAATATCAATTAAAGTCAAAGGCAACCGTTTGGCTTCGTTATAAGCCGGAATAATGACCGAAAGATAAGGATTTTCCATAATAATAATTTTCGCTCTAATTGTATATTTTGTTGAAAACAAAAGCAATATGCCTTTATTCGATAATTTGATATTATAAACATAATGCTGCTTCCCTTTTTATCGGCAATCCTCGGAATTATCGCGTTTCTGCCTTTTAATTTTTGGCCGTTTAGTTTTATTTTCTTAGTTCCACTATTTATTTTTTTTCTAAAAGAAGAAAATTTTTGGCGATTGATTCTTGGGGTTTTTATTTTCAGATTTATTTTTCTTTTAGGAACGGTTTATTACACTCTTGAACCGATTACTTGGACCGCTTCTATTTTTATTTTTCTCGGCCTACCGATTTCTATTCATATTATTAAAAAAATAATTAATTACTTTAGTGGGATGGCAATTATTAATTACCTATTAATTTTATTATTGCCTTTTCTTTGGACTTTTTTCGATCATCTTACGGCTCGCTATTCATTTCTGCCGACCTATATAATAACCGCCGGAAATACTTTAGGTTCATCACCATTTCTCGGGTTGGCCACTATCGGCGGTTTGATATTGATGACTTTTTTTGTTGCCGGTATTAATGCTTTGGTTGCTTTTTTCGTATTAAAAATTAAAATTTCTGATTGGAAATTCCACGCTCTCGGTATCTTCACCATTGTCGCCATCCTAACCGCCTCTTGGCAAATTTCCAGAATCGCCATTCAAAAAAATTCCGTCAATTATCGTTTATTAAAAAATTCTCTTAAAATAGCCGTTATCTCTTCAAATAGGGAATTCGCCTTTAATATAAATTTATTTAATTCGGACATTTATTCTCTTAAAAAAGAATTGGAGAAAAGAAAAACCGACTTAATCGTTTTCCCGGAAGACAACATTTCCTGGTCTCTGCCTCTGACACAAAATTTAAGCAAAAAATTAAACACAAATATTGCCGCCACTTTTGACTTTTTTCAAAACGAAAAACGATATAATTCAACTATTTTGTTGAATAAAAACGGCGAAATTATTGATGTTTACAATAAAAACCGACTGACTTTTATCGGCGAATACTGGCTTTTCGGTGGTTGGCGGCCGTTTTTTTTCGATTGGCTTAAAAGAATGAATCCCCTCCTTCAAAATTACGTTGTTTTTAATCCTGGAAATCCTTATTCTCGCGGCGAAAAAAAATTGTTAGAATTGGACAATATTAAATTTTCTTCATTAATTTGTTTGGAAACTCATTACCCGAACGATATAAAAGAATATAAAAAAATGGGGGCTGAATTTTTCATCAATCCCTCCAGCAATCGTTGGATTGATTTAGGAACACGGCATTTTCTCTATCTTAATACCAATTTAAGAAAAATTTTCTCCGTTTGGGTGGAAACGCCTATTGTTATCTCGGGAGTTGAAGATTTCGCCGGCATTATTACCCCTGAAGGCAAAACTAATTTAATAAACTACGAAAATCAAGACAAAAATTACGCTGTGTTTTTCGGAGAAATCAGATATTAAATTATCTGGCGCTGATTGTCGTTTGAATATCTGTAAAAATATTCAATTTTTTAACATCCGGTTCGGCGCTGGTGATTGATATGCTTAAGGTAATTCTCGGCAAATAAGAATCGCCGCCGCTACCGCAATTGCCAAGCGATGTTCCATTAATGTTTTTACCACAAACACTGATATTAAAAGCTGAAATTAAAACATTATCCGCCGTGATTTTCCCATAATTAGTTGTTCCAAAATATTCTATTCCTTTTTCTATCACTCCATCATTTAGGCGATATTTCACTTTTTGATCGTAAGCATTGACGAATTCCAATTCCGTATTGGAAATTTTGTTGAAGTTGTAGCCAGTTCTGATTTCTCTTCCAATAGTTTCCATTGTCAAACTCATATTATCGTTGGCGGTCATTAGCGAAGCGACAATCCTTTGATTGCGCAGCATTTGAATAAAACCACCGGTGGCAATAGACATTAAAATCACAAAAATCCCCATCGCCACCACGAGTTCAACTAGAGTAAAACCATTCGTAAATTTTAAATTTTTCATATTATGGTCTCCAATTAAAGAAATAACTCTCTAAATTCGTTTCAAATTTTCCGCCGCGACCGCTCCATTTAACAGTTGATTTAACCTTAATTTGGTCGGCTCCCATTAATGCGATATTAATCGTTCTGATAAACGGTGTTTGCTTTCCTTCCTGATAATTGTAATAGCCGGTTATTGAATCAAATAAAATCCGCCTGCTGGAATTATTTTCCAAAGAAACGCTTTTATAATTAACCTCAAAATCGCTGTTTGAAAATCCCTCATTCCACGGCTTATCTTGCATAACATTGGCATCTATTAGATTTTTAACTATTTCAATGCCCTCCATGCTCAAATAATTGGCAATGAATTGATCGCTAACCGTCCGATTGAGACTAATGGCGCTGGATATAAGCCCCAAAATGCCCAAAAAACCGATAGTCAAAATAGTGATAGCGATTATCACCTCAACCAATAAATAACCTCCATTAATTTTGATTTTCATTGGGTTGTAATTTGGCCGCTATTGGTTACTTTAATTATTTTTTCCGATTTGCCGTCAACTGTTTCAATTTTAATTAAAACTTCAGTTTTTAAAAAATTATTGTCAATGACAACAAACGGATCGGGGGGGATAAAAAGAATATCGCTCGACTGAAACCCTTTAAATTTTACCGTCTTGTCTAGTAAAATTTCTTCTTGTTTTTCGGCGAGATTGGTCGCCGTATAAACTCCGTCTATGGAAAAACATCCCATATCATCGGCTTCCACTGGAATTTCTTTAAAAATGATTATTTTATTCGGCGCCTCAAAATGCACGCCATAGCCGCAAGGAATTGAATTATCCCCAAAAGTCGCCAATGCCAAAGATTTAGCTTTAACAATAGAAGAAACGACTTTTGTTTGTTCTTTAAATAAAATAATCTGGCGTTCACCGCTACGGGAATAAAATACCAAACCCGTTGATAAAAGAGCGATTATGGCAAAAACAATTAAAAGTTCTGTTATCGTAAAACCTCTTTCCATATTCATTGTTTATATTTTACCTAAAAATTGAATAATTTGAAGTAGCCGTCAATCAGCTGTTTTCCTAGAAAAAAAACAAGGGATGAACCAATAACCAAAAACGGCCCGAAAGGAACGATGTCTTTCATTGTTTTTTGTTTTTTGATCAGCAATGGAGCCGTAAAAATAGCGCCAACAACAAAAGCCAAAAAAATTACAACAATAATGTCGGGCCAGCCGAAAATAATACCAAAAGCCGCGGCCAACTTAAAATCTCCCCAACCCATTCCTTTTCCGCGGCTCAAAATTATTATGGCGGCAAAAAAAATCATCGCCAAAACTGCCGCAAAAAAATGATTTAACCAAATATTTTCTATTAAACCAAAAAGCAAAGAATAATGGCCTAGAAAAGACCATTGACCGCTGACCATTGACCATTGACCCATCGATTTAAAAATTATTAATACTATCCCCAAAACAGCCAAAAACAAGTTTATTGAATCAGGAATAATGTAATGACGAAAATCTATTATTGAAAGCAAAAGGAACAACTCAAAGACCAACAACCAAATAATGACCAACGACCAATGACCGTTGTAAGTCAGCGCCAACGGCACGAAAACAAAAATTAAGCCGCTCAAAAATTCAACAAGCGGATACTGAAAAGAAAGTTTTTGGCCGCAACCGCGGCATTTGCCTTTTTGAACCAAAAAACTGATTAAAGGAATTAATTCGTACCAAACCAATTTTTTGCCGCAATGAAAACACCGCGAACGGCCGTTGATAATTTTCAAATCAAGAAGTTTTTCGCCGGGCCGATAACGCAAAGAAACGACATTCAAAAAACTGCCGGCCGCCAAACCAAAAAAAAATAAGAAGAGATACGGGAAATAGTTCATTTAGAACCTGGCGCAGAATACCGGATCGTCGCAATTAACGCCGAAAACCGTTCCGTCAATTTCTGTCGGCTCATTTAAACTGGCATGGTCGGCTGTTGAAAATCTGGCTCCCAACACATAACTTTGAAAATCAGTGACATCAACGCCGTAATAATAATTTTGCCCTTGCCCGGTTAAAGGGTCATTGGGAATGGAAGTTACGCCGATATTGGCGGAAATTAATGCCGTTTGCAACGCGTTCCAAATTGAAACATTGGGATATGCCCGATTTTGAGTGTAATAAATTTCAAGATAACTTTGAACCCTTTGAAGGTCAGCCATCCTTCGGGCGTCATAAGCGCCTCCCCTAAATCCCCTAAGCCCCACCAAAAATACCGAAGCCAAAATGGAAATAATGGCTATAACGATGAGCATTTCTATAAGCGTAAAACCTTGCGCAAAAATTTTATTTTTCATAATATTTATTTTATATTATACATTTATCGACCTTTTAATTTTTAAATCCTTGCATTAAATTATATATCGGCAGAAGCACGGCCGCAAACAGCAACCCGATAAAAATACCGATGACCGTAATCAAAACCGGCTGAATCAATTCAGCCAAATTATTCAAAGTATTATCCACTTCTCTCGTGTAAAAAACGGAAATTTTCGTCAGGATTTCTTCCAATCGGCCAGTGGCCTCTCCCACCGCCACCATTTGCCCGACCATTGCCGGAAAATAATATTCATTCGCCGATAAAAGAACAGAAAGAGTTTCCCCGGCTTTAATTTTTTCGGAAACTTCATGAAGAATGTCACGATAAATAATATTGTCTATGGTATGTCCGGTAATTTCAATCGATTGAGCCACGGGAATCCCTCCCCTAATAAGAATACTTAATGAATCGGCAAATCTGGCGACATAAATTTTTTTAAAAAGATTTCCAAAAATCGGAGTCTTCATGATTAATTCGCTTTTCACATTTTTGCCTTCTGGAGTTTTTAAATAACCCGTTATCAAACTGATTAAAAAAATTGTTATTAGAATTATCAACCACCACCAATTGATTATGAAATCGCCGCTGCCTAAAAGAATTTTTGTGATTAACGGCATCTTAGCGTTGGTTTCTTCAAAAACAACACTAAGTTTTGGGAAAACAACCGTCACTAGCATTATCGCCACAATAAAAAATAAAGCGATAATGAATACCGGATAAATCATGGCATTGCGGATTTTTGCTCTCCAAGAAACTTCTTTTTCCAAATAATCGGCCAAAAATGACATTGCGGATTCCAACCGGCCGGTAATTTCCGCGCTGCGAATCATACTTATATAAAATTCCGAAAAAACGGCGCTATGGCGTTCTAAAGCCTGGGAAAGCGAAAGTCCGGCATTAATATCAGCCGCGATTTCACCCGTTACTTCTTTCAAAATAACGTTTCTTGTTTGTTTATTTAAATTGCGAATAGCATCTCCTAAAGGTACTTCTGAACCTAGAAGAGTGGCGAATTGCCCGGTAAAAATCATTAAATCAGTCGTTTTAACGCGATTGAAAAATTTTGACGCTATTTCAAACAAACCGACTTTTTCCGCTCCTTCCAAACTTAAAACATAAAGGTCGTGTCCGGTTAAAATATTGGCGGCCGCTTTTTGATTGCCCGCATCCACAAACCCCGTTTGCATTTCTCCTTCTTTAGTTCTGGCGCTGTATTTAAATTTCATTTCTTAACTTCTTTCAATTAATATCCTTAACTCACTCGGATTAATGGAATAAAGTTCGGCGTTTTCCAATGAAATTTGATTTTTCTTAACTAAATTAACCAACGAACGATTAAGAGTTATCATGCCTTCTTGAGAACTTGTTTCTATGACTAAATCTATTTGATAGGCCTTTCTTTCGCGGATTAAATTGCGAATCGCCGAGTTAGTAACCATTATTTCGCAAGCTGGAATTCTTCCTCCACCAATTTTCGGTAATAATCTTTCGGAAACTATACCGACAAGAGTAGCGGCTAATTGAGAGGCAATTTGTCCTTGTTGCTCCGCCGGAAAACTGTCAATAATTCTGTCAATTGTTTGCGAAGCCGAATTGGTATGAAGTGTTGAAAAAACAATATGTCCGGTTTCGGACGCCGTCAAAGCCGTGGCGATTGATTGAGAGTCTCTCATTTCTCCAACCATAATAACATCGGGGTCTTGGCGCAAAACCGACCGCAAGGCCTGATGAAAATCAGGAGTGTCTGAACCGACTTCCCTTTGAGAAATAATGCTTTTGTCCTGTGAAAAAAGATATTCTATCGGGTCTTCGACCGTAATAATATGATTTGTCCGCTTATGATTAATTTCATCAATTATGGCGGCCAAAGTGGTTGATTTGCCGTGGCCCGCCGGTCCGACCGCTAAAACAAGTCCCTGAGAAAGTTTTGTAAAATCATGGAGTATCGGCGGCAATCCTAATTCTTCAAGTGTTTTAATTTGCGTTGGAATTAATCTTAGCGCCGCCGCCAAAAATCCCCGTTGATAAAAAACATTTATCCTGAATCGCGCCTTGTCTTCAAAAGCATAAGCAAAATCAATTTCTCTTTCTTTTAAAAATTTTTCCTTTTGAAGGGGCGTTAAAAGCCCAATAATCAAATCCTCCGCTATTTGCGGAGTTAAAATTTGCTCCCTAGTTAAAGGGATTAAGGAACCGTCAATTCTCAATGTCGGATATTTACCCACTCCCAAATGTAAATCCGAAGCGTTTTGCTTGGCGGCGGTTAAAAGCAATTCATTTAATTTTTGTTTGTAATCCATATTATTTTATTCTATCACATTTCCATCGTTTCTCTCAACACATCTTCAATTGATATAAGTCCGTCAAGCGCTTTTAAAATTCCGTCTTGGCGCAAAGTTATCATCCCCTGCCTTTTCGATTCTTCAAAAATTTTAGTTCCCATCGCTCCGCTGCCGACGATTTCCCTCATTTGCGGCGTCATTTCCAAAATTTCAAATAAAGCTATTCTGCCGCTGACTCCCTTGCCTTTACAAGCCTGACAGCCGAAAGAATGATAAATTTGATAGTCCGCGGCCTGCCTATCTGACATTTTTGGCATTTTTTCCAATTCTTTTTTAATGATTTCCTGAATTTCAATTGGTGGCTTTTCCGCTTTTTTACATTGCTGACACAATTTTGAAACTAGCCGCTGAGCCATCATTAAATTCAAAGACGATGGCAACAAAAATGGTTCAATTTTCATATCAACCAATCGCGGAATAACCCCTATCGCGTTATTCGTATGAAGAGTGGAAAGAACAATATGCCCGGTCAAAGCCGCGTGAATGCCAAGTCCGGCTGTTTCATTATCGCGAATTTCGCCAATCATAATAACATCCGGATCTTGTCTTAATATCTGGCGAAGTCCCGAAGCAAAATCATAACCGATTTCTGGTTTTACCTGCGATTGATTTAACCCATCAATAAAATATTCAACCGGATCTTCCAAGCTGACGATATTTGATTCATCGTTGTTTAAAATCTGCATTATGGCGTAAAGTGTCGTGGTTTTTCCGGAACCGGTTGGACCGGTAATTAAAATCATGCCATAAGGTTTTTGAGCGGCTTTTTTCACTGTTTCCAAATTTCTGCCAACAAGGCCCAACTCCTCAAGACCTTTTAATCCGACGCTTGGATCAAGAACTCTGATGGCCGCTTTTTCACCGACCGGCGTGGGAAACGTCGCCACCCTAAAATCAATGTCTCTCCCCAAAATCACGGTTCTAAAACGACCGTCTTGGGGAATGCGATTCTCATCAATTTTCAAATTGGAAAGCACTTTAATTCTGGAAACTATCGGCTGATGAAGTTCAAGCGGCATAGAAGCGGCTTCTTGCAGTTGCCCATCTATTCTAATTCTAATCCGCAACCGATTCCTTTGAGGTTCAACATGAATATCCGAAGCTTTCTGCCAAACCGCTTCTTTCAACGTGGAAGCGACAATTTTAATAATCGGCGCCTCTTCTGAACTTGACACTCCTTTTTCAAGCTCCACCACCCGCTGATTTCCCCCGCTTTTCCCAAGTCCAAAATTTAAAGATTTAACAGCCGCCTCAATTTCTCCGGAATAAGGCGAATATCTTCTTAAAATCGCTTCCCACAATGACCAAGAAGCGAGATAAACTCCCAAATTCGTCTTAATCTGCTTGGCGATGAATTTTATGGCCTCTTGAGCTTTTGAATCATCGGGGTTAACCATCCCCACAATCAGCAAGCTGCCACTGCGGCTAATCGGCACTACCCGATAATTTCTGGCCGTTTCTTCCGGGATAAGATTTAAAACATCGTCTTCAATTTCCTCGGGTTTGATTTTTTTATAAGGAACGCCTAAAATTTTGCTCTTGATGTTGAGCAATTTTTCTTCGTCAACCAAACGGCGTTCATAAATCAAATCGTCAATGTTCCTTTTTACGAGCACAACTTCAGCCGCTAATTTCTCGGCCGCTCTATCGGTAAGTAAGCCCTGCTTAATAAGTTCTTGGAGAAAAAGTTTGTTATCCACAAAATATATAAATTATTTCTTATTTGAAGGGATTTGGATTGAGAACAGATTCTGACGGCGAAACTATTATCGGTTTAACGTATTGATTCAGATTTTTAAGAATTGGATTATCAAAAACTTCCGTTGGATTAATTTTAATTTGACTCATTTGTTCGAGCGATTTTAATGGATAAGGAATAACAATTTCAATTAATGGTGGATTGATAAAAAACAAATAATAAACGACCGCCGCGCTCGTTACCACGATAATGATAATAATTGCCAAAGCAAACCAATTTATTTTCTTTTTTTCTTCTTCAAAAGTAATAGCCATGTTATTGGTTAATTTTCGGCCTGATAATACGTGTCGACCGTTAATCCAAAAAGTAAATTCTGACTGGCGGCTCCTGCGCCACCTTGTTTTTCTATTTTAAAATTAACTACCCGAGAAATCATCAAATTATTCTCAATATTCTTTAAATATGATTTAATTTTTTCATAATCGCCCGCCAACTTTAAGTCCATCCTCAAAGTTCCCAGCCCTTTTGCCAATATTTCCGAAGAGGGCTTAATCGCCAATTGTTTGACATCAAGCGATTGAATTTCCAATTTATCAAGTGAAGCGATTCCCGCAACCTGTCCCACGGCATAAGGCACATTAACGCTTGACGGCAAAATTGTTGACATTTGTTCTCCTAAATTGCTCAAATTCTGATATTCTGAAAATAATTGCTGTAATTGGTCGTTCAATGACCGAAAAGTAATCAGTGTTTGGTTCAATGTTTCCGCTTTTGACCTTAAAACCTTTACTTCTCCGTAAGCCGGTTTAATTAGCGAAGTGTAAATAAAAACCGAAACGATTAAAAGCAGAATCGCCAGAAAAATTGTGATTGTCCTTTTAGTGGTTGCTTTCATTATTTGAAAAATTCCGAGGTTAAAATCAATTTTAGATTAAATCTTATTTCTTTTGCCGCTCCTTTAGACTCTTCCACTAACCGCGAATTTTCCAAAATAACTCTTTCTGTTTGCGGCGACTGGTCGAGCAAAGCCATTTCTTTGGTTAAAATTTCATAATTAGGAGCCATTCCGTCTATTTTAATTTCCCTTTCCGCGGCATTGACGGATAAATTGGCGTATTTTATTTCCGGATAAGTATTTTTTTCCAAAAAATCAAAAATTTGGAAAGTATTGCCGCGAGAATTTAAAACATCGCCGACATTGACGATTTGCGAATAAAAAGAAATCAATTGATTTTGTTTGTCTTTGTTTATTGACTGGTTTAAATCTAAAAGCTCGGCGTCTAAAGTTTTTATTTGTTTATTCAAATATGGCCGATAACCGAAATTAATACCGGCGTAAACCAAAATCGCGATAATAAAAATTATCAAAAACAACGAAAAAATCCGCCAAGGCCAGCCAGTTGACAAATATTCTCCGCTTTTTAATTGTTCTTCAACGCTTGACAACATTTTATTTTAACGCCAAACCTATTGCCACCGCGAACTCCGGACCTAAATCCCTAGCCAATAATTCAAAATCAGAAGGATAATTTAAACCGAATAAAGAATTGCCCATTTCCATCGCAACACCTACCTGTTTTTCAAAATATTCTTCAATGCCCAGCATCTTGGCGCCGCCGCCGGCTAAAATAACTTTTTCTATTTTTTTTCCGTAAGCATTTTCAAAATTATTTTTTGCCCTGATAACTTCTCCAATTATAGCATCAAGCAATGGTTGGGGCAATGTGGATAACTCGTACTCTCCCCCCATAGCCGTCAGCCCTTTTTGTTTTTTAAGTTCTTCGGCCCGCCAGACACTTATATTCAAACCATTGGCAATGGCCGAAGTCAAAGAAACGCCGGCAAAATCCGTAAAAATATTCGCCTTAAGATATCCATTATCAACTGTCGCGATATTGGTTGAGCAAGCTCCCAAATCAACGATAATTGCCGGAAGATTGCCTATTACCAAAGATCTGACCAAACTTAAACTTTCCATTTCCAAAAATTTTAATTTTAAGCCGGCCATTTTAAAAATGTTTTGGTATTTATCAATAATCTCATTGGGAATGGAAATTAAAAGAATCTGCTCCTTAATTTGTCCGTTATCATCTTCTTTTTCTCCCACTTTAATCCACTCAATCGCCACCTCTGTCGCGGGCAAAGGAATGTGCTGGCTGATTTGAAACGGCATCGTTTTTTTCAAATCAGTTTCGGGCATTTTCGGCATTTCCAATAAAGTGGTAAAAACGGAAAAAGATGGAATTGAAGCAACCGCTTCGTTAGTTTTAAATCCGGCTTCTTTGACTAATTTTTTCAAAAGTTTAGCTGTTTCTTTTTCAACTATTTTTAAAACATTGGTTTGAATGGCGCTGTTCGGGCGTTCGAGATGTTCGCGAATTTTTAAAATGCCGTAATTTTTTAAATACGGCTTGGGTTTGGCTTTGACAATTTCAACTATTTTTATGGAAGCGGTGCCGATATCAACCCCAAGCACCGATCTCGAACTAAAAGGATTAAACATAAAAATTTCTACCTCGCTACCTCGGTAACACCTCCATCCTTCTCGGCCTTAATAGTTCCACCGTCGTGGCATCGGTTGAATAACCGTCAATGTTTTGGCAGTTAAGGATAAAGGTCGTGGTCTGGTCTAGGGTCAGAGAAGAAGAAACAGAATCGCTGGGGCTGACTTGGCAGGCGTTATTGGTTGTTTCAGACATCCCTTTCATGGCCGAAGACGAAGAGCAGAATTGGTCTGTTGTTAAATAATTTTTCGGCAGATTGGTGGCGTTCAAAACGCAGGAATCGGCATCCTGACAACCCCAGGAAAGAGAAGTTTGACCTTGAGGATAAACAAGGGAGTTGGGGTCGGCTGACAAATAGCATTCCGGGACGCAAACTGTTTTGACGGCCGGCAAATTGTAATCCTGATTCATACCATCGGTTGTTTTGACAACGACTTTATAAGTGTATTCCGTTCTCTGGGAAAGGTTTTTGTCTTCATAAATCGGCTTATTAATGGGAATGTTGGCAGCGAGAAGCTTACCGTCCCGGTAGACGTCGTAACCGGAGAATTTGGCTTGGTCAACAAAAGGAACCGTTACCAAAATATTGACGGAATCGCAGTCAATTCCCGTGATTTTGACATCGGCTTTGACTTCGCAAGAATCTTGAGGAGGCATGGTAATGGGAGCCAGAGGGCCGTAAATGATGTTGCCCGTTTGATTGTATATCAAGTCGCCGTCGTCAACCATAAAAGTGGAAAACTTGGAATCAGCGTTGCGACCTTGAGTATTGAGATATTTGGCTTGGGCCGGGACTATCGGCGTTCCCCATATCCACTTCTCCAGATAAGAATAAAATTCTCCGAAATTGCCGTTGATTTTGGCTTCGTAAGCCAGATATTTGCCTTCCGGCGGATTGGGATCAACAAGATTGCAGATACTATTGGCGCAGACATTTTTGTACTTGGCGGTGAAGATGGGGGTGGTTTGTTCCGCGTCGGGAGAGGGAGGATTATAGTTATAAATATAACTTTTTCTTGAATACGCTTTTCTTTCAAACATGCCAAGGCGCTTGTGAAGTCCTAACCCGGCTGTTCTATTAAAAGCGGCTTGGTTGGAGCCATCGTAATCGCCGGGCATTAGCCAGTTGCGAAGCTCAACCTTGGTTGCGTCTCGGCCTGTTGGTTTTGCCAAAGTAAACCGATAAAGCTCCACGTCATA